>NZ_JAALGV010000041.1:0-46824 GCF_011174875.1 Acinetobacter sp. GFQ9D191M | reverse complement strand
GTCCCGTCCGCTGCGCCATTTTTCATTCCCTGATGTGGAAAATGTGTTTCAAAATCCAAGACTACGCGCTACGCTTGTCTTGCATCATAAAAAATAACGATGTTATTTTTTACTCTTCAGGGCGCTTAGCTCAGTTGGTAGAGCGTCTGCCTTACAAGCAGAATGTCGGCGGTTCGATCCCGTCAGCGCCCACCATATCTTTCTTGCCTAAATCCTGAATATTTCATAGAATTTGAAGTCTATAATAATTTGAAGATTTCAGACTATGAGAAATCCATATCAGCGCAAGGCAGCGATCAAATCGCAAAATACCGCCTACGATCCGCTACAAGTTTATAAAAATTTTATTGAAGCTATTGTTGCCCAAGGTGGCATTTTTGCACTTTACCAAGAGGGCTGGGCTTTATGTGCCACGCCGACAGGACAGCGAGCTTTCGCGACCTGGCAAAGCAAAGGTCTGGCCAGACTACTCATTAAAGATAACTGGGCCAATTACCAGATTCAGGAAATTACCCTCAAAGATTTTGTTGAAAAGGTCATTCCTTTCTTACGTCAGGAAAGCACTATTGTGTCATTGGATCTGACACCGGAAGGGCAGAATATTCTGGTTGCGCCTGAAAAACTTTTGCTGGATCTTAAAAACTACCTGTATCAGGTCTATGTACAGAAACCTGAACTATTCAAAAATCCAGCGATCCCTTCGCCAAGGCATATCCGTTTAAATTAATTTAGTGTTTAAGTCACTTATTTAAATAGTGAATATTCATTGAGCAGCCAGCCACTCAAAAAGGCAAAATATTCTCTTAACCAGGAGTTATAGCGCAGATAAAGGGGAGTACTGGCACTCAAACTAATCACTTGCTGATAACCTTGGTGTCTGGCAATGGCACGAGCACGAGGACTATGAAAATCACTGGTTGCAATCGCAACAGGATCATTTTGACTTATATTTTGTTGTTCCAATATCACTTGAGAATACATCAGGTTTTGAGCAGTACTTCTGCTTCGATCTTCAAGTTGGATAGGATTGATGAGTTCTGGGTAGGTGGTGTGGATATAGTGTTGCATGACTTCAGCCTCACTTTGCCTTTCCCGATAATTACGCCCACCTGTCATAATCATTAAAGCATCTGGATAGTGTGCTGCATATTTAGCTGCAGTATCCAGACGGCTTTTTAAGATGGGTGAGGGCTGTCCATTCGTAATCCCGCTGCCTAAAACCAGAATAGCGGCAGGAGGCTGTGTAGATTCATTTGAATGAATGGACATCTGGATATAAGCGAAGAAGATTGCGACACTGATTATCCAGAGTAGAAATCCGGCCCAGAGGTTGTTCCAGAACCAGATTCTAAATCTGGAATGCTGTTTCCAGCGTTGAATGCCTGAAAAGAGCAGAGCATACAGGATCAGTGCTACGCTAATGAAAATTGGCAAAAGAACACCGAAATGTCTTTGTCCCTGACTTATTAACCAGAGGCTGTTTATGCCAAGGATCAAACCAAAGATCAGGCTGAGACTTCGTTTAAGTTGGCTGGATATTTGGATACTCATATTTTTATTAATCTTTTTATCTTTTCTTCTATCTTATTAATAAAAAACCGGGCATGAAGCCCGGTCTTTTATAGATCAGCTGATCTTAATATACATCACGACGATAACGACCATCCAGACGTAATTGATCTACTGTGCTTTCACCGAGAATATCAATCAGAGCCTGATCGACATCGCTGGCCATGCCATTAATGCTACCACACACATAAATCACGGCGCCTTGAGCGATCCAGAGTTTCAATTCTTCAGCCTGCTCACGCAATTTATGATGCACATAAACTTTTTCCTGCTGGTCACGAGAGAAAGCAAGGTCCAGTCGTTTTAATGTACCCATTTGCAGCCAGGCCTGAATGGTTTCTTCAAAGAAGAAATCATGGGCACGCTGACGTTCACCAAAGATGAGCCAGTTCTGAGTATAGTCCTGACGGTTACGCGCACTCAGCAAGCTCATCAAACCTGCGATCCCCGTACCATTACCAATACAGATAATCGGACGGTTATCTGCAATCAGATGGAAAGATTCATTCTTGCGAATACGCAGGGCAATCGGTGACTTTAGGGCAGTATGCTGTGTTAACCAGCCTGAGCCCAGACCTAACTGGCCTTGTGCATCAGATTGCTGACGCACGACCAGACGTAGCACTTGCTGACTTGGAATACTGGCGATTGAATATTCACGTGTAGCAAGAGTTGGTAATTGCTGTAACAGCTCATCTACTGAATCAAAAGGATCAACCTGAGTCAAATCACGATTCCAAAGTGCCTGTTCGATACTTTGCTTCAGAGAAGGTACCTGTGTACCCGCGGCAATACGGTATTTCTCCATAAATGCACGGATACGTTCAGGGCTGTTTCCTGGCTGGATTTCGGCAATATCACCTGCCTGCCACACGGCTTCATGCTGTGGAACCAGTTCAATATTAAACGCAGGTGCACCCAGACTGTCTGGATTCAGCAATTCACGTTTGCTCAAAGTCCATTGATCAAAGGTTTTATCGATACCCATATCCTGCAATTCAAATTGAGTCACATGGGCAAGGGCATTGGTCCATTGCTGGATATGCTCATTATTTGCATTATCCACTTCGATAGTCTTGAAGAGCTGCTTGGCACCATTCTGCTGTAACCACTGGTCAATACGATGACCGAAGCTGCAATAGGTGTCCGGGTATTCCTGAGAGCCTAGAGCCAAAACTGCATAATTGAGATGGCTGAGATCTGCTTTGGCAGACAGAATTTTCTTTTCGAAAGATGAAGCCAGGTCAGGCGCTTCACCTGTGCCATAAGTACTGGCTACAAATAAAACCTGTTCTGCCTGTTGCAGATCTGCAAGGCTTAACTGTTGTACTGCTTTAACGCTGACAGGTTGACGTGCTTCCTGTAAGGCAGTAGCTGTGCGCCATGCCAGTTGTTCAGAGACACCCGTTTGTGAAGCATACGCAATCAGCCAAGGCTTGGCATTTGGATCCAGAGGCAGGGCAGTTGCCCCTTGGCGTGCAGCCAGAGTAAGTTTTTTCTGCTTACGACGTTTCAGATAGAGCATCCAGCCGGTCACGAAGAACAATGGCATTAATAATGCAGCAATCATGACCAGGAACTGGTAAATAGGACCAAAGAAGCTGCCACGGTGCACCGGTAACATGCTGCTCATGATTTTTTCATTGAGCTTCTTATCTTCATAGAGCTGGACTTCGGTAAATTCAGCACTGCGATAATTATAAGTCGCATTGTTGCGGGCACGTTCATGCTGTGCCACAGGGTCAACAAAACTCAACTGCATTTCACCATCCGGTTTTTTCGGCAGGTTAAATGTCACAGTCGAATATTTGCCTGCAAATTGTGTACTGAAGCCAGCCCAGCTTTGATCCAGTGCACGTGAAATACTTTCTGGACTCATGCCAGCTTCTTCACGGCCTTCACCACGTTGTCCGCGTTCACCACGTGGCCCGCCTTCGCCGCGACCGCCATTGGCCTGCATTTCTGGTTGTGGACGTTCTACGCCCAGAACTTTATACATACCATCACGCCACCAGCCATAAGACCAGGTAAGACCGGTACAAGCCAGAATCAGGTAGAAAATTACCACCCAGGTACCCACCACTGCATGCAGATCCCAGATAAAGTTACGGCCTTTCAGTTGTGGCTTCACTGCTAGCCATTGCTTGATCGAATGACGTTTTGGCCAGCGTAAATACAGGCCAGACAGGACGAAAAAGATCAGCATCAGGGTACAGGCACCGGTAATCTGTTTACCAACGGGACCTACTGTTAAATTACGATGTAGTTGCTGTACAAACTGGAAGAATTCACGACCTTTAATTTCAGGCAATACTTCAGCCGTGTAGGGGTTGACCATCATGTTATAACCACGACGTGCTCCCTCTTTTACAATATTGACCGTACTGGAGGCACTTGGATCCTGTGCCACGGTAATACTGTTAATTTTCATTTCAGGGTTTTGGGTATGGAAATGCTGATACAGCTGGGCAGGGCTAAGCTTATCTCGCTCTTGAACCTGTACAGTATAACTGTCGCTATTCATCCATTTTAAGATTTGCGGCTCATAAGAATAAATAGCACCTGTGACTCCCATAATTGAGAGAATCAAACCTGCAGTAATCCCCAGAAACCAGTGGATTTGGAAAAATGTCTTTTTAAACATGATGGTCAGATTTATGCTGGTATGTGTAAAAGTAGGCAAATTATAACTGAAGAATCAGAATAAATTATAGATTATGATGATAATATTTATTCTCATTATCATTTGTGTCGATGAGTCGGATAAAAGATAGACATAAAAAAAACCTCCATGTCGAAACAGGAGGTCTTTCAAAATCGGGATATGTCTTAGATTTCTTTTGGCGCGCCCACTTCTTCTTGCAGATGCTTGCGAATGGTTGCGAAAGAGAAGTTTTTACTGTCTAAACGTTTAGGTAAGATATAAGCACCTTGCTGACCTTTGACTTTAAAATTGATCAGCATGAATTCTGGCGTGTTATACCATTCATAGATGTCTTTCCAGCCAATAGCACCCACACCTTCCTGCATGCCCATTTTCTGGCGCATCACAATACCATGTGGCTGTACGCCCAGACGAATGCCTTTAATTTCCTGTACCGGAAATTCATTCATCTTGCGTTTAACATACCATTCCAGACCGAAAGTACGAATCAGGTAATACAGGACTACACAGACAATCGCCACCCAGCAGATAACTGTTGAGTAGTTCTTGATCAGGATAATTCCCAAAATAGACAAGGCAACAATAGCACCCATGATCAGCCAGGCTTTCATGCCAATTTTATTGGTACTACGCCAGATCATCAGCTGAGCATGACGTTGCTCAGCTTCTGAAATTTCATAGTTCACAGGCTGTAGGGTATAAGCGTATAAATTTTTCGCGGTCATAATGAAATTAACAGATTTAAAACTGTAAAAAGTTTAGCATTAATTGTGCTGATTCAGTGAGTATATTGTTCCAAAATCGGCCAAATTATAATGAAGCCAATTCAGTGGCCTGTTCATCACGTTCGTGACTTAAACTTTGCTTTAACTGACTCAATTGCTTCAAGATACTAAACATTAAAGACAGTTGCTGTAAAATAATCAATGGTTTCTGGTCTTCTTCCTGCTGTTGTGACAGACGCTGACGGATATTCTGAATCATATTCTGGGTACTTAGGTCAGGGACTTCATCATAAAGCAGGGCACCACGAATATTTTCTAGGGCTTGGTCTAGCAAGTCCAGCACATCCTGATCCTGAATTTTTTCACGATGCGCACCCAGCGCGGCAATATAACTGATAAAAGTATGATTCAGGCACAGGAACTCAAAAGCCTGTGATTTTTGCACCGGATCAAAATCAGGTTCAGTGGCCAAAGTCGAAATCAGGGAAGCAACTTCAGCATCCGTATTATGAGCTGCACGACGTACCACGCGGTAGGTCAGACCATTATTTCGTCCAGACTTATACTGTTCAATCACTTCACTCAAGTAGTCACATTCTGCCTGCAGACTACGGCTAATGCTGCGTGGCAAGCGACGGAATTTCCAGTCTGGAAAGATAAAGCTCACACCAAACCAGGCAATCGCACAGCCAATCAGGGTATCAATCATACGTGGAATAGCTGCGGCAAAGCCCATACCGTCCAGGTTAAAGTTGATCAGGGCCAGAATGGTAATAAAGGCAGTGGCCTGTGCATACTGTTTACTGCGTAATTCAAAGAACAGAATCCCACTCAAAATCAGCAGCAATAATTGTCCTTCAACAGAAGGAATAAAGTACAGAATGGCATATCCCAAAAGAATACCTGCCAGAGTCCCGACAATACGTAAACGTAAGCGGCGCTTGGTAGCATTAAAGTTAGGCTGGCTGACGAATAGTGCTGTAAGCAGGATCCAGTAACCATACTGAATATCGGTCAGCTGGACAAAGATATAGCTGATCAGCAGCACAATCGACAGACGAATGGCATGACGGAACAACACCGATTCAGGTGTCAGATGCTGCTTGACCCGAATCTTGATATCTTCCCAGCCTTTCAGGTCGTCATCTTTGAGCTGGTTTTCAATATGTTTAGCACGATCAAATTTGATATTACGTTCAGTTTCCAGGTTGCGTAACTGCGCATCAATGGATTTCAGGTTCTGGAATAAGGCAAATAGGGCATTGATCCAGACCTGATCATACTGCTGTTCTGTACGCAATTTTTCCAGGGACAATCTCAGGTTTTCAAAGGCATGTTTGAAGCGTTTATTATGTTTATAGGTTTTGCGCTGCTGAATGCTTTCACTCAGGTCTTTACAGGCTTTGCCCTGAATCGACAGGATGCGCTGAAAACGGAACAAAACGTCGCTGTGTTCAAAAATCTTGGCCAGTTTCTGATAATCAATATGCGCAGAATCGGCACGCTCGTGAATATCTTGTGCCACAAAATAATATTGCAGGCTACGACGAGTATCTTTCTGACCCCGGTCACCTTTCAGGCGGGTCAAAAGGACAGTCTTCATTTCATTAAAAATTGAAATCAGTTTGCCATTTTCCAGTGACAGCTCGATCATACTTTGCTGATAACTTTTTGCAGTCATATCGACATCGAACAGATTCGACTTGGCATAGAGGAAATCACCCAATGAGGCATAGCATTTGGCCAGATTATCCTGTGCACGTCGCGCAGGAAACAGTAGAAAGCTGAGGGTCGACAAAAAGCCATACCAGACCGCACCAATCAGCAGCAAGCTTGCCTGCTGATACCATCCATCAAAAAGTTCAACCCCCAGCATGGAATAGACAGAAATCACCAGACAGCCATAGGAAATCGTGGCATAACGTCGACCAAGCGAGCCAAGCAGAATCAGGACAATACAAGAAACAATGAGGGCAGAAGCAAACAGCAGCGGATAAGGAAATAACAGATAGACTGCCACTGCGGTAATGAAGAAGCCTAAATAGGTATAGAACAGATTCAGGATACGTACGGAAAAGCGGTCATCAATATCGCTTAAACCTGCGGCCACCACCCCAAGGGTGAGTGGAATAGTCATTAACTGCTGTCCCATGAAATAGGGAACGAAGGCAGTTCCTGCAAAAGCGATCAGCATACGCAGGTTATACATCAGGGTCGTATTATAGGTCGCGTGCTTAAGACGATTGAGCCAAGATTTCAACGGTGATCCTTTCTCTTGCAGTCTCTGCTGCAAAGCTGAATATACATATGAGAAAAAGTATATTTATAACTTTTAATTTCCATGTAAATCATACTATGCGCTATGTTAATTTGTCTGCCTACTACGCATTAAAATCTTTAATTACATGAACTCCAATACGACAGCACCACGGCCTTATGCCATGTCCTGGATTATTTTGCTGGCTTCACTGACTGCACTTGGTCCTTTATCCATTGATATGTATCTCTCTGCCTTGCCAGAAATGGCAGCGGATTTTGGTGTCAGTACCCAGATGGTCTCCAATAGTCTGCCAGCTTATTTCCTTGGACTGGCGGTTGGGCAGTTGCTATATGGCCCGATCAGTGACCGGATTGGACGTAAGCCACCGCTTTATTTTGGATTGAGTCTGTATATTCTGGCCAGCCTGTTATGTATGTTTGCACAGAATGAATGGAGCCTGATTGCAGCACGGGTATTACAAGCCTTAGGAGGATGTGTAGGAGTCGTGGTTGCCCGAGCAACCATTCGTGATCGGCTGGATATGCAGGCGGCTGCCCAGGCCTTTGCCAGCATGATGATTGTAACGACCATTGCACCGATTATTGCGCCAAGTCTCGGCGCATGGGTACTGATGTTCTTTGAGTGGAATATTATTTTCTTGGTGCTGATGGGCTGTGGCTTGTTTAGTCTGGTCTGTGTGCATTTTTTCTTTCAGGAAACCTTGCCCCCGGAACGCCGTCTTAAACTGAATTTGCAACAGGTATTGAGTTTATACCGAACCATTTTTCAGGATGAAAGTTTCAGACGACCGATGCTGGTGGGCTGTTTTTCTGGGGCGGTGATGTTCTGCTATATCAGCGCTTCTTCAGCCATTCTGATGGATCATTATCATCTGACCGAGCAGCAGTTTGCTTATGCTTTCGGGGGGAATGCCGTTGGAATCATGCTGTTCTCGACCCTGAATAAGCATCTGGCTCAATATCTTTCAGTATTAAGTCGCTTAAAACTAGGTGCTTCTTTACAGGGAATCGGTGTCCTGGCTTTACTGGTTTTAGGCTATCTGAATATTGAATCTGTTGTCCTAGTTATGGCGGCCTTATTTGTCGTTGTGGCCTCGATTGGTTTTGTGGGACCGAATGCGATGGCGCTGGCCATGGCAGAGCAGGGCGCGCGTGCGGGAACCGCCAGTGCGATCATGGGCAGTATGCAATTTGCCTGCGGTTTGTTGGGTGGGGTTTTGCTGAACTTTATGCTGTGGGATGCTTTATTCAATATGGCCTTGGTAATGGCGATCTTTGTAGTTATAGCCTTTAGATCTGTATTGAAATTAGAACTGCCTAGAGTTAAACAGAAATAAGGAGCTGCAAGAACTCTATATCTCTGTCAGACAATCCAAGCAGCTCAAAGTTGATGCTTGGATCATGGCTTATCAAATCTTATTCATCTACAAAAACGGCAAATTCCTCTACCGGGACACGTGGGGTGATAAAGGTATTTACGATATGGTCTGGATCTGCATAGCCTAGTGACATGCCACAGACCAGCTCTTCATCTTCACCTGCTCCCAGTACATCTAGCACAATGCTATGAAAATGATTCCAGGCAGCCTGCGGACAGGTATCCAGACCACGTGCCTTGGCAGCCAGCATCACGTTTTGAATCATCATGGAAATATCCATTTTTGAACCTATGCCCAAATCTTTATGTAAGGTGAAGAATAGCCCCACTGGTGCATCAAACAGTTCAAAATTACGCAGGTTCTGGCGCGCCATTTTTTCTTTTTCGCCTTTCTGGATATTCAGCAAACCATATAAGCCCCAGCCATTTTCACGGCGTCGGTCGATATAAGGAGAGAACCATTGTTCGGGATAATAGGCAAAGGTTTCTTTATATTGCTCGGCCAGTGCCGGATTCTGGTAAAGCTCCATTTGCGCCTGACAGACACGCTGCACCAGCTCATCACGCTTTTTCCCTGTCAGCACATATACTTTCCATGGCTGGGTATTGGTCCCTGAAGGGGCGCGGCTGGCCACAGTCAAAATGTCTTTGAGCATGTCGGTACTGACCGGCGTATCCAGAAAAGCACGAACTGAATGACGGGAAGTAATGGTTTGATCTACAGCATGAACGAGGTTTTGATCCATTCTAATTTCCAATCTCATATCCTTAATGATGGTGAACTGACTATAAACCAAACAAACTCTGTCGGGCAGGGGGAATTTTAGTTTCACAGTGAATTATGATGATTAATAAAAATCACATGAATGAGAATGCACTTAAGAGATATAGAAGTTATATAAATAGCCTAAGAAATTTATTGAATGCTTAAACAAAACTCCTTCTAAACATGCAACCGATATTTTAGATGCTGATATCTTGAGCAATTAACATCGATGGCTGGAACTAAAAGGAAAGTTGAAAACAAAATAGAATGATTAAAATTCAATCTTAAAAATAAAATTAAATATCCGTTTTTACTTTCAATTAATATTTTATTTCGATTAAAATTTGGGGGTAGTAAACTATAAAAAATAAGAAGTTATAATTATTTTTTATATATTCGCTAACTATAGTTAATAAAAAACAATAAAACTTTATACAAAGAAACAGCATAATGTGCGACTTTTCAGTTGAATACATGCATTTTGAAGAAATAATGAAGATTGCATGGTCAAGCTCTATTTGAAATATCTTATTGCAAATGACTTGATGAACTCAGTTAGGTTAAAAGCACTCATGCAGCAATTCATGCTGGTTGAGAAGTAAAAAATATAGGCTGGATGTTATCGCTATGAGTTGCACGCTTAGATGAATTTATGCATCTGGCGTAGCTTATGCAATCAGCAAAAGGCTGTTTTTCGCTTTTATAAATCTCTCACTGAATATGATCATCACGATGATATTCATAAGTTTGAAACAGATGCGGAATGCTTTGTTGATTCTAAAGGCGATGGATGAATGAAGTAGATGACAATTACATGGGGTAATGTAAGGTTTTCTTCTGTGGAAATGAATCGCAACACGACTTTTAGAATGACAAAAATTCAGAACCATCTTGGACAAAAAAATTATGGATTTTACTTTTAACGCATTTTATACCCTGATCGCTGCAGTAATTGTGCTATTACTGGGCCGGTTTCTGGTAGATAAAATCGATTTTCTAAAACGTTACAACATTCCTGAACCTGTCGCAGGTGGTCTGGTTGCAGCGGTTATCTCTCTGCTGGTTCATTCGTTCTGGGGCTACAGCATTACCACGAGCGCGGAACTGCAAACCAGTTTTATGCTGATTTTCTTTGCTTCGATCGGTCTGAGTGCGAACTTCGCTAAATTACGCGAAGGCGGGATCGGACTGGTGATCTTCCTGGTTGCCATCTCAACATTTATTGCCCTACAAAATGCAGTGGGTATGGGGCTGGCAAGCTTGTTAGGTATTGATCCTCTGATCGGTCTGATTGCCGGTTCGATTACCTTGACTGGTGGACACGGTACTGCTGGCGCCTGGGGTGAAATTATGGAGGTTGAGCATGGTATTCAGGGGGCTTTGGCGCTCGGGATGGCAAGTGCAACCTTTGGTCTGATCATTGGTGGTGTTATCGGTGGACCTTTGGCGAAACTGTTGATTAACCGTCATAATCTTGCGGTGGCACGTACCGATCAGCAGATCGAAAAGCGTGACAATACGCCAATGGACAGCACGACAGATGAATATGTGCAATTTGAATATCCACATCGTGTCCGTCTGATCACCGCTGATAATGCCATTACCACACTTGGTCTGTTTGCAGGCTGTCTGGCATTTGCAGAACTGATGACTGGCTTCAGTAAAGATACAGTATTTGAACTGCCAACATTTGTATGGGCACTGGCAGGCGGTGTGATTCTGCGTAACGTGCTGGAAGGCATCCTGAAAATCCAGATCTTCGACCGTGCGATTGATGTGTTTGGTAATGCTTCATTGTCGCTTTATCTGGCCATGGCGCTGCTGTCATTAAAATTATGGCAACTGGCGGATCTGGCAGGACCATTGATGGTGATTCTCGGTGCACAGACCTTGACTATGGCTTTATATGCAGCATTTGTCACTTTCCGGGTGATGGGCAAAAACTACGATGCCGCAGTACTTGCTGCAGGTCACTGTGGTTTCGGGATGGGTGCAACCCCAACGGCTGTTGCCAATATGCAGGCGATTACCAATATGTATGGCGCTTCGCATAAAGCCTTTCTGATCGTTCCATTATGTGGTGCTTTCTTCGTTGACTTGATTAATGCCACGATCATCCAGATGATCTTGAAATTTTTCGTCTAATTTTAAGCTTGATAATGAGTCATAAGCTCATAAGGATATGACATGAATGATCAGCTAAATGAAACCTTACTGGGCTGGGTCGATGCCTTAAATGGTCCACTCTGGGACTTTTTGGTGGTGTTTCTAGTCGCAGTCGGTATTTTGTATACGATCATGACCGGTGCAGTACAGATCCGTTTATTCTGGCACAGTATCAAAGTCATGAAACGTAGTCGTGGCAAGGTCGATGATGACCATGGTATTACGCCGTTTCAGGCCTTTGTAACAGGTCTGGCTAGCCGGGTCGGTGTGGGTAATGTTGCAGGTGTTGCCATTGCGATTGCTGTCGGTGGTCCAGGTGCTGTGTTCTGGATGTGGTTTACTGCATTTCTGGGAATGAGTTCTGCTTTTGTAGAATCATCATTAGCCCAGTTGTTTAAAGTTCGGGATAACAAGAATCAGCAATTCCGTGGTGGACCTGCGTATTACATTACTCAGGGTCTTAAACAGAAATGGCTGGGAATTGTCTTTGCAATTGCACTGATTACGACCTATGGCTTTGTGTTCAATGCCGTGCAGGCCAATGCCATTACGGGTGCAACCTCACATGCCTGGGGCTGGAATGAAGCCAATCTGATGTTGCCATTAGGTGGTTTCGATCTGGAAGTTTCCTGGATTGGTCTGGTCTTGGTCTTGATTACGGCCATGATTATTTTTGGCGGGATCAAACGGATTGCAAAAGTTGCTGAAGGGGTGGTCCCTTTCATGGCAGTTCTTTATCTGGGTGTAGCTTTATATATCGCCGTCATCAATTACGATATGTTGCCGTCTATTTTTCAGCTGATCTTTAGCAAAGCATTTGAGTTTGAAGCAGCTGCAGGCGGTTTCTTCGGTGCCATGATCTCGATGGCCATGATGATGGGGATTAAGCGCGGTTTATTTTCGAATGAAGCGGGGATGGGTTCAGCACCGAATGCGGCGGCTGCCTCTGACGTGAAACATCCGGTGAATCAGGGTCTGGTTCAAATGCTTGGCGTATTTGTAGATACCTTCGTTGTGTGTTCATGTACCGCTATCGTGATTCTGGTTTCTGGCCTATATGAAAATGCCGGTTTTGAAGGCGTGACCTTGACCCAGATGGCGCTTGAAAGCCAGATTGGTGCTTGGGGCGATGACTTCCTGGCCTTGATTCTGTTCCTGTTTGCCTATTCTTCTATCATTGGTAACTATGCCTATGCAGAAGGAAATATTCAGTTCATCAATAATAACAGCAAGGTCATGTTTATTTTCCGGTTGCTGGTATTGTTTATGGTGTATTTCGGCTCGATTGCCAGTGTACCGTTGATCTGGAATATGGCGGACCTGTTCATGGGCGTCATGGCCAGTATTAACCTGATTGCGATTGTACTGCTGATGCCATTTATTTTGATGCTGCTCAAGGACTATACCGGTCAGCTGAAACGTGGCATCGAGCAACCAGAGTTTAAGCTCGATGATCATCCGAAATTTAAAGATAAAGTTAAATCAGATATCTGGTAAGACTTGAGCAAAAGCCCCGACTGGTTCGGGGCTTTTTTATGGGTTTAAATGGTTAGAATGACACAAAATTAAGATAGCTTTGATATAGGATAAAGCCAGCAATCAGGCTGAACCAGACTGGTAATTTCGAGCGTAACAGTAAAATCATCACGATGACAAAAACCAGATCAGACCAGGAACGAAAATATGCCTGAGAGAGATCAATCAGCAAATATAAAAGCAGACCGACCACCGCTGCATTAATCCCGTTCACCGCCTGAAAAATAATACGTTGCTGCATTAACCATGACCAATAAGGCAAAGTAGCAAAAATCAGAAAAAACGAAGGCAGGAAAATGGCACAGGTTGCTAACAGTGCATTAATCCAGGATGAACCTGTCCAAGGCAACAGAGCACCGACATAGCTGGAAAAACTAAATAATGGACCCGGCATCAATTGGGCAAATGCATAACCTAGATCGAAAGATTGGGGCGAAAGTAAATTGGTCGCCACAAAGTCCTGATGCAGCAAAGGCAGAATGACATGTCCGCCACCAAAGACTAATGAGCCAGTTTGATAGAAATCAGCAAAAAATGCGAGTTCAGGCCAAGAACCAGATTTGACTAGTAGAGGAATCAGGAAAAAGGGCAGTATAAATGCGATGAACCAGTAGGGTGCATGACGTGGACGAATATAACTTGAGTGAATGGTAGATGAATTTGAAGCAGGCTTATTTTCCTGAGGATTAGAAAATTTTGCCATTACAAGGCCAAAAACTGCCCCTAAAATAATGACTAATAGCTGATTCAAACTGATACTAATGAAGCTCAGGATTAGGACTGAAATCAAGACCAGTACATACTGCCAGATGCTCTTGCAGAAACTGTTAAGCATTTGCCAGAATGCCCAGACGATTACAGAAAAAACGATCAATTGAATGCTATGAAAGCTGTTTGAGTTTAGAATATGGAAATAGTGCTGACCGAGTACTGCGATCAAGCTCATCAGAAGCGTTGAAGGCAGAGTAAATCCAAGCCAAGCCACGAATGCCCCAGCATAACCTCTTTGCAGATAGCCAATTGAAAGGCCTACCTGACTACTGCTTGGGCCGGGCAAAAGCTGCGCTAATGCAACCAGCTGGCCATATTGTGTCGCATTTAACCACTGTAACTGGTCGACAAATTTACGGTGAAAAAACACCAGATGCGCTGCCGGTCCACCGAATGCCATACAGCCCAGTTGCAGGAAAGTGAGAAAGATCCGGTACAGTGAAGGTGTATTCATACAGTGGCTGAAAATTGAAAGACATTAGTGCAACTGTATGACAGTTTTACGAAATTCTACAGATTATTTAAGCATGTGTTTATACACTATGTTGCTTTAACAAAATGAGGACGTGCTCTGCATGCAGAAATATGTACTGAGTATATTGGCGATGACAATGGTAGGTTTGAGCGGCTGCCAAACGACATCCGGTTTTAATCCATCTAACTCTAGTCATATCAAATCTGCCAGTTCAGTAGCAGAAGCCCAGGCACGTCCAAACCAGATCAATTTCCGCAAAATTAAGCAAACAGAAAACCGTCCGGTGATTGCACTGGTTCTTGGCAGTGGCGGTGCGCGTGGCTATGCGCACATCGGGGCGATTGAAGTGCTGGAGCAGGCAGGCATACAACCTGACTTTATTGTGGGAACCAGTGCTGGCAGTATTGTCGGTTCCATTTATGCCAGTGGTAAACCGGCGATTGAACTGCGTAATATTGCATTAAGTATGAAAGCCACTGATGTTCGCGACATCAAGCTAGACCGCAAAGGCTTTTTTGATGGCAAAAAAGTTGAAAATTATGTGAATTTGCAGGTTGATCAGACGCCTTTGCAAGCCATGAAAATTCCGATGTTTGTGGTAGCAACAGCCTTGAAAGAGGGTAAGCGGGTAGTCTTCAATTATGGTAATACTGGTCAGGCAGTACGTGCATCTGTTTCTATTCCAAGCATGTTTATTCCGACTGTCATCCAGAAAAAAGAATATGTGGATGGAGGGCTGGTCAGTCCGGTGCCAGTTAAAGTAGCTCGTGAATTGGGCGCTGATATTGTGATTGCTGTCGATATTCTGGCGCAGCCAATCCATACCGAAACCACTAATGTCTGGGGCCTATTCAACCAGAATATTAATATCATGCAGCAACGTTTAGCTTCTGAAGAGCTGCAATATGCCGATGTGGTGATTCAGCCAGACTTACGCGAAAAAGGTCATATTTTTGATGTGCGTGGCAGGGAGTTGACCATGGACGCTGGCATCGAGGCGGCTAAACTCAAGCTACCAGAAATTGCTCAGGTCTATCAGAAGCATAATTATAGCCAGGGTCATCAGATTCCATTGCTCTTGGCTCAGCAACAATAGTTTGTTCTAAGATTTTGAATAAAATATTTATCTTTCAAATAGATGTATAAAAATATTTATCGCTTTTCTCAAGTAGGTGAAAAATGGCTCATTTTTGTTCATCGTTTTTAGAGATGAGCTAATGTTTTCTACCTATTGAAAGTCACTTAAAGCCCAAGTTTCAATGGGAAATAAATATTTGAATTATAAAACTATAGTGATTTTATGAAAATGTTTTAAGGCTATTTTTTGATTTTAACAAAATTATTCACAGACTTAAGTTAAACAACTGTTCAAAAGCTTAGAAGATCATGACAGAATAAAAATCGACAGATTAATAAATGTAAAAGCCATATGAATCACATCGAAATTGGCCAGCAAGTCACACTAGCTCAGTTTGAAAATACGATTTTTACTGTAACTAAAGTTCATCCCGATGGTTCTTTTACCGTTGAAACTATATTGCATGGCCAGCAGACTTTAAGTTATGAGAATGTGGCGCGAGAAATGTTGAGACAGGTGCCTGCTTAATTCGAGGTTATTTTTTGTTAATGCATGCATTTTCCTAAACCGAGTTTTGCATGCTTAATGGAAAATCTCTTCATCACAGTGCATTGATTCAAGAAAATAATTTAGTGGATAAATTCCTGTTTATTTTATAGTTACTGAAAATAACTTTCTGATGATTTCTATGGATCCTCAGAGGGATATCTTTTTTTTTGTATGGAGAAAAATTTCATATCAAGAATTATGATGTTTTATTTGCCGAATTGAACATTTTATTTAGGCCAAAAACGCTATAATAATGGTCTATATCATTGTCATTCAAAGAGTTCAGAGAAAACGATGGCCCCTTTAGATCAAATTGCAACAGCATCGGATGACCAGTCAGAGTTAACGATGTCGGTTCTTATGACGCCAGATATGGCGAACTTTTCAGGAAATGTACATGGTGGAACAATTCTGAAATTATTGGACCAGGTTGCTTATGCTTGTGCGAGTCGCTATTCGGGTAGTTATGTCGTAACCCTGTCTGTAGACAAAGTAAATTTCAAAGAACCGATTCATGTGGGTGAGCTGGTGACTTTCCTGGCAAGTGTGAACCATGTAGGTCGTACTTCAATGGAAATTGGCATTCGTGTAGAAGCGCAAAATATTCAGAAACGTACTGTACGCCATACCAATAGTTGCTACTTCACGATGGTCGCTGTTGATGAAAATGGTAAGCCTAAACAGATTCCACCGCTGAATCTGGACAATGACTGGAAACGTTGCCGTTTTGAAGCAGCTGAACAACGTAAAGTTGCCCGTCTGCAGGAAAATCATCATCCTTCATGCAGTATCTATAAAAAATCAGCGCATAGCTAAGAACTAAACTTAATTTGCTTATTAAAAAGACCTTCAATGAGAGGTCTTTTTTTTTTGCCTATAAAATTCATTTAACTCTGGCTTAAGCTTGTTTTTTAATCTACTATGAAACGATACGTATCGTTTTGTTTTTTTGGTTTTAAGCATGAGTGAAGAAGAAAAATGTTCACGGCGTCAGCACAGTATTCTGCAGGCGGTTTCGGATGCACTGGCAGAAGGTGAATATCATCAGCTAACCATTGAAGATGTGGCTGCACGGGCAGGGGTTGGCAAATCTACGATTTACCGCTGGTGGAAACATAAATCTGAACTGGTACTAGATGCTTTCAAGCAGCGCACAGCAGGGGTATTTGAACTGGATGCTTCACAAAGCTTGCGCAGCAATCTGGTTCAACAGCTAACTCTGCTGGTTCAGGCGCTTAATCATCCGGTAGGCCGAGCTTTGCTGGTCGTTATGGCCAATCATCGGGAGCTGGCTGCAGACTTTTTTCAGCAGTATCTATTACCACGTCGAAAACAAACCCACCAATTGATTCAACAGGCCATCGAGCGTGGGGAATTACGTGCGGATTATCCTTTTGATCTGATGCTGGACACCTTGTACGGGCCGATTCATTACCAGATCATTTTCTTCAACCGCATGCCGGATGATCAATATATCCAGAATCTGGTAGATCTGGCCTTAAGCCCAGCTTTGATTTCTCCCTGAGTTTAGTCAGTTCTTAAATTTGTTTTTAAAAGTTGCGTGTTATGTCTGCTAGTCCTGAGCGCTTATGGAATCGCTCCTTTATTCTGTGTTTATTGAACAATCTGTTCCTGTTTGTCTATTACTTTGCCTTACTGACCATTCTGCCGGTTTATATCATGAAAGGTCTGGGCGGATCAGTCAAAGAAGCAGGTTTGGCTTTGACTCTGTTCTTAGTTTCATCCATCGCCATTCGACCTTTTTCTGGCATGATTATCGAGAAACTCGGCAAGAAATTGGCAATGCGCGGAGCCGGAGTTATTTTTGCCTTATTTTCCTTTAGTTATCTGCTGGTCGATAGCATGTGGTCATTATTGGCAGTGCGTTTCTTACATGGGATCTGGTTCAGCATACTGACGACGGTCACCGTTCCCGTTGCAAATGAGTTTATTCCGGAATCTCGTAAGGGTGAGGGCATGGGCTATTTTGTCATGTCGACTAATCTGGGTGTGGTATTTGGTCCATTACTGGCCTTAACCGTAGTTCAGTTCACCAGCTTTAAAGTGCTGTTTGGCTTGCTTGCCGTGATTATCTCTATCGGCTTGATCTTTTCCTTCATGCTGAAAATTACCGAATTAGCAAAACCTCAAGCTACAGTGGTCGAAAAATCAAAATTCAGCCTGCATGACATTATTGAAGTCAAAGTGCTGGCGGTGAGTTTTGTGGCACTGCTCACGGCTTTTGCTTACTCCAGTATCATGAGTTTTATCACGCCCTTTAGTGAAACCAAGCAACTACTGGCTTATACCGGCATCTTCTTTATTGTTTTTGCGGCCTCAATGTTGTTGGTACGGCCTTGGGTGGGCAAAATTTACGACCGTAAAGGACCAAGTGCAGTTATCTATCCTTCCTTTATTTTCTTTGCGATTGGCATGATGATTGTCAGTGTCATGTCCAGCCAATGGACTATGTGGTTGTCTGCGGTATTTATCGGAATTGGTTACGGTTCATTATTTCCATGTTTACAAACTCTGGCGATTCAATCTGTCGAAAAACAGCGTATGGGCCATGCAATTTCTACCTTTTTTACCCTGTTTGATATTGGACTGGCAGTGGGTTCAGTAGTGATGGGTATGATCATTGCGCAATACGGTTTTGAAAAGACCTATATGTTCTGTGCAGTGATGGTGATTGTCACTTTATTGATCTACCGTCAATATGTGGCCAGGAAGCGACCTTCGATTTCAGCATCCTTACCGGAAGAATAAAATGGAATTAAGACATTTACGCTATTTTGTTACAGTGGCTGAAGAGCTGAATTTCACTCGGGCAGCTGAAAAACTGAATACTGTTCAGCCTTCACTCAGTCAGCAGATTAAGGATCTGGAGCGTGAAGTAGATGCGCAATTGCTGGAGCGGAATAACCGCAAGGTTGAGCTGACCGAGGCTGGACAGGCTTTTCTAAAGGAAGCTCTGTTGAGCTTAGAACATGCGGAACGTGCCGTGCAGGCAGCCCGTCAGATCGCCCATGCACATAAGGGTCAGCTGAATATCGGCTTCGTACCGGTCGCGGAAATGAAAATTTTTCCTTATATCATGCCGAATATCCGTGCACATTTTCCTGAACTGAAAGCACTGTTTCATAGCCTGACCGATGCAGAACAGTTTAGCGCGCTGAGACAGGGCAGTATTGATATTGCCTTTACCCGCTACCGAGATCAGTCGGATGAGTTTGAGTCCGTTCAGATTTTTGATGAGCCACTGACGCTGATTGTGCCGAAAAATTCTCCGGTCGCAGAAATGCCCTATGTCAGCATCAAGAAGTTTGAGAATCAGGATTTTGTGATTAGTGATGAACAGGCCTCACCACAGCTGCATAAGATTATTGATGATTTCTTTAGGCAGTCAAAACTGAACGTGAATGTGGTGCAGTATTCCACCAATATTCTGCTGAATGTCAACCTGGTCGGCATGGGCGTCGGCTGGAGCCTGGTACCCGCTTATGTGATTCCTTTACTCGGCGATAATATTGTGGTGAAAAAAACGCTGGAACCTTTACCGATGATTGCTCTCTATGTCAGTTACCGTAAAAATAACCAGCATCCTGCGATTGAGCTGATTCTGAAAGTGCTCAAAGAAAAGTTTTGTGTAGACCTTTTTAAGTAAATTATTGATCTTCCATAAATGAAATGTGTTACAGAAATGATCTGTAGCACATGCTTTTTAATCGCAGAAGAAAATCGCTTTATACTGAAATTCAAAAAATAAGAAATCGGTTGAAGCAGAATGATGAAGCTCTATAACAACCCTCAGTCACGTGGCATGACCTTGCTGCCTATACTTAAAGAACTACAGATTGAAGACCAGCTTGAGCAGGTGGAAGTTCCTTTTAAAGATATGCATCAACCTGAATATCTTCAGATCAATCCGATGGGTAAAGTTCCCTGTCTGGTTGATCAAGGCGTCGTAATTTCAGAAATGGCGGCTATTATCATCTATCTGGCAGATAAGTATCAGGACAAAGGATTGGCACCCGCTTTAGATGATCCCAAGCGTGGTACTTATTTAAAATGGATTTTCTTCTGTCATGGGCCACTGACTGAATATATTGATGTAAAAAATTTACAAGTATCTCAAGAACAGATTGAAAAGGTCCGAACCAGTTTAAGTTTTGGTAACGAAGCCGCGGTATTTGATTTTTTTAAACGAGGTTTGTCGCAGGCCAAGCCTTATCTTTTAGGTGAAAAAGTTTCTGCTGCAGATCTATATGTGGCCTATTGTCTGATCTTCGCAATTAGTACCAAAATTTTGCCGACGTTGGAAGAATTTAAACCTTTCCTACAGCAAATGGCACGTCGTGATTCTCTCAAAGATATTTCATGGTTTGAGCAATACCGAACTTAGCTTCTATGTTCATCTATAAATAAAAACCACGCCGTAGCGTGGTTTTTTTGACTGAGGTCAATTATTTGACATGGAGCTTGTTAAATAGCGCCTGACTTGTGCTTTCTATAGATTGAGGAATCGCTAAGGCTGCCACGAAGCGGTCTGGACGCAGGATGACGATAGAGTCCTTGGTCTTGCCGAACCAGGTACGAATGTCCGTACCGATATCACCAATGGTGATCACATCTTCGTATTGCTTACGATGTTGATTAGACAATTGAACTGTAGGAATAACCTGGATAAATTTTACGCCAAGTTTTTTCCACTGTTGTATCGTTTGCTTGCTTAAGCCCCATTTCGGATCCACCCCCCAGGCAATGATGGCAAAGTCATTGCCAATCACTTCATCCAGCAATACAGTTTCATCAGACTCCAGTTTCACCTGCGGCTGAATGAACATCTTGCCGACTGGAGAGTCTTTCTGAGTATTGGCCAGCAGGGCACCATCATGATACTTCGGCATAGGCTTAAAGCGCATTTCCAGCAGGTACTGTTTGATTGGCTTGATATAGTTCAATGCGTAAGCAATACCGTCACGAACAAAGCCTTGCCATTTTTTTGGTGGAGCAAGGACGTGGCCTGCCATGACTGAAAGATCGATCATCGCCTTGGCATGATCCTTACGTTCTACCTGGTAAGAGTCCAGTAATTCATGGCTTGCTTTACCCTGGATCACCAATGCAACTTTCCAGGCCAGGTTAAAGGCATCACGCATACCGCTGTTATAGCCTTGGCCTTGCCATACCGGCATGATGTGTGCAGCATCACCAGCAAGCAGAATACGGTCAGCACGGAACTTATCTGCAATACGTGCATTGTGGGTATAGACACGTTGACGAATCACTTCGATTCCATCGGTATTCGGTAAAACTTTAGATAGTAGTTTGGCAATATTTTCTGGTTTGCTGAGTTCTTCCTGAGTTTCGCCTGGCATGACCATGAATTCGAAGCGGCGAATGCCATGCGGCAGGGCAGCTGATACATAAGGACGCACCGGGTCACAGCATAGATAAATATGTGGGGTTGCCAATGGGTCATTATCGATATCAATCACGATCCACTGGTTTGGCGCAGTTTCACCTTCGAATGGAATGTTGAGGGTACGGCGTACATAAGAGTTTCCACCATCACAGGCAATCAGGTATTGCGCACGAATGGTTTCTAAGCTGCCATTTTTAGTCTGAACATTTAAAGTTACACCCTCAGCATCCTGGCTGAAATGTGTCAGATGGCGAGAGAAAAGTACTTCAGTTTTTTTATATTGTTTGAGGCCTTCTAGCAGAACGTTATCTACTTGTGGCTGAATGAAAGCATTACGGCGGGAGAAACCAAATTCACGAGTCAGTGGCTGAATGTCTGCGAAGCAACGGCCTTTGGGTGTCAGGAAGCGCATGGCATGATTCGGGGTAGTATGCGGCAAGACCTGATCAACCAGTCCCAAAGATTGAATGGTACGCAAGGATTCATCATCAATGCCGATGGCACGCGGATAATCGATCAGACTATCTAGCTGTTCAACTACGGTGACTTGTATACCCTGTTTGCTTAAATAGTTGGCAATCGTTAAGCCTACTGGGCCAGCCCCCAAAATCGCCACTTCAGTGGTGTAATTTGTATTGCTCATCGCGAATGTCCATTCCATCAATTCAGGATTGAGACTATTAAGGAACAATCAATAGCGCTAAACAAGCTAGTCCATAGTAGGTCATGTCTATCAAAAAGATTTAGTTGAAAAGAATTTTATTTTAATAAGTTATTGATAATAAATAATAATATTTAAATTTATTCATAAGATGAATGAATCCTATGATCATTTCTGGCTATAGTGAATAGCCTATAAGGTATAAAAAAGCTGAATCACGCAGTTGCATGATTCAGCCTTAGTCTACATCCGGCAGCATAGGTTAAACCTACTGGAGATTTACTGCACGAGATGTTGCTTTAAACCTGATTAACGAGTCGATGTCGACTTAGTCGTTTTTTTACCATCTTTGTCTTCTGTAGCAGCTTCAGACGCAGCAGGCTGGTCAGCAGGTCCAGCTGTGGTTACATTTGGATTTGGGTTATTCGTTGCAGGAAGTTCCTGAGTTATCACAGTGACTTTCTGTTCCTCAGTGGTCTTCGTGTCAGTGGTGTTGTTTGCTGCAAAACTGGTAGCTGCGGCTGCAGTAAGCGTTGTTGCAAGTAAGATTTGTGCATATTTCATGTTGAGCATCCTTTTTATTACATTTATAAACTGCCGAATGACCATCACATCAATCCGGCAGGAATTCATCCTAAGCATGAAAATTTTATGGAGCAAAGCAATTAACAAAAGCCGCACGAAGCTGTTAAGCAAGCAAATACAATCATTGGAAATTTGTTTTCTTCTGTTAAATGTATAGGAAATTGTTAGCTGGAAATGTGTGTAAATATTTCAAATATAGCGTTTAAGTGAACTAGTTAACGGTTAAAAAGTACTTACTACAGACTGTTATTTTTATTTGAACCGAGATAAATAGAATCTAATCATCCAAGAATGAACATTTTTGCAAGAGTCCAGTGTTCTATAATAGTCAGGTTTACTACTTCTAATTCTATCTTTGAGAATCAATTTTGAAAGT
Organism: Acinetobacter sp. GFQ9D191M; assembly: GCF_011174875.1. Lineage (NCBI taxonomy): Bacteria > Pseudomonadati > Pseudomonadota > Gammaproteobacteria > Moraxellales > Moraxellaceae > Acinetobacter > Acinetobacter sp. GFQ9D191M. Next base: position 23,816 of record NZ_JAALGV010000041.1, on the reverse strand, counting down.
TCTTGCCGCTCAGCAGCCTATTCCTGTACACATCATTTCCGGATTCTTGGGTGCTGGTAAAACCACTTTATTAAAATATTTACTGAGCCAGAAACCGGAGCAAGAAGTCTGGGCTGTGCTGATGAATGAGTTTGGTCAGATTGGCGTCGACCAGCAATTACTGCCTCAGGATCAGGGCTATGCAGTGAAAGAATTGCTGGGCGGCTGTTTATGTTGTAGCAGTCAGTTGCCAATGCAGATTGCTTTATCCCGGCTATTGTCAGAAACCAAACCGGACCGGCTATTTATTGAACCTACAGGACTCGGACATCCCGGGCAACTGCTGGAACAGCTCACCGAACCGCATTGGCAGAGTCATTTGAAAATGCAGGCTCTGGTCACGGTAGTCGATGGTTCACGTTTACATGATCGGGACTGGACGCATCAGAACCTGTATGCGGATCAGCTGAAAGTTGCCAATATCATGGTTATTTCCCATGCTGATTTGATGACTGAAACTGATCATGCTGCTTTAACTGAACTCAAGTCTGAGTATCAGCCATATGCCCAGCACTGGCTGATGATAGAAAACGGACAGCTGGATATTGAGCAAATCAAACAGGATTATCAGGGTGCTTCACGTCAGATTCAGCCACTGCTCAAGCAACAGCGCCAAGTGTTGGGAGAGGTGCCGGCTGTCGTACATCAGTTGCCTTATCATTATGTTGAAAGTGCACAAGGCTATCAGGTGGCAGGTTGGAAATTGCCAAAACGCTGGCAGTTTGATTTTTATGATCTGCTGGATCTGCTTTGTGAGCAGCAGGATTGGCTCAGAATCAAAGGGATTTTTAATACCAATCAGGGCTGGAAAAGCTTTAATTTCAATCCTGATCAGTTTAATTATCAGTCTGCCGAAGAAGGCATTGATAATCGGGTAGAAGTGATTTACCAGACCTCACGTGACTGGCTGGAATTTGAAACCGCCTTAATGCAATGCCGGATTGTTCAGGAAAAATAACTTCGAATCTGCGTGTTGAAAATAGCTGGATAAGATGAAATCTGTTCAGCAAAAATGCAATAAATCTTATATGCTAGGCGCCAAATTTGAGGATTGTATTATGGCGTTAAAAGCGACAATTTATAAGGCAGATTTGAACGTTGCCGATATGGATACCCATCGTTATGAAGACTATCAGTTGACGATGGCGCTGCATCCTTCGGAAACCATTGAACGTCTGATGGTACGTATTCTGGCTTATGCACGTTTTGCTGGCGAGGCGCTTGAATTTACCAAGGATCTGTTTGAGACTGATGAGCCAGCGCTGTGGGAAAAAGACCTGACTGGCCAATTATTGAAATGGATCGAAGTGGGTTGTCCTGACGAAGATAAAGTCAAAAAAGCCAGCGCACGTTGCAAACAGGTCGCAGTAGTTGCTTATGGTTCTTCAGTTGATGAATGGTATAAACGTAATTCCAAACTGAAAACGCTGTCGAATGTTGAGGTCTGGAAAATCTCGACCGCCAGCACTGAAGCGGTACAACAGTTATGTGAACGTACCATGCAGCTGCAACTGAATGTCATGGATGGCGAATGGACCTTGATCGGTGATCAGGCCCAAGCTGTAATTGAATGGGAACAGTTACAATAACAGCCAATAAGGATGCAAGTCTCGGCTTGTATCCTGATTCAGAAATTGCGTATACCTGACAATAATAAAAATGAAACAGGGATAAATATATGCATCCGGATCTTTATCGTTTGCTCATTGCCCTCGGTATTGGTGCAATTATTGGTGCAGAACGCGAATATCGCAGTAAGTCTGCCGGTTTGCGGACTATGATCATGGTCAGTCTGAGTTCCTGCTTGTTCACGATTATGTCAATCAAAATTGGTCTGGATAGTCAGGATAGGATTGCAGCCAATATCCTTACTGGCTTGGGCTTTGTCGGTGCGGGAGTTATCTTTAAAGATGAAAACCGGATTTCAGGCATTACGACAGCGACAACCATCTGGATGACAGCAGCACTGGGCATGGCAGCTGGCGCGGGTTATGAATGGCTGAGTCTGTTTGCTACTTTTATTGTATTAATCGTGCTGATTTTTCTGATCTATGTCCAAGAGGGAATAGAAACTTTAAGTCAGGCACGAACCTACCGAATTATCTGTCCTTATCAACGTAAAACCTTAGAGCAATACGAAGAATTATTTAAAACTTATAATATGAAAGTCGTTCGCAGTGTGCAGCATAAAACGGAACACCGTATTAGTGGACGCTGGATTTTAATTGGCTCCGCCGAAAATCATAAAAAATTGACTAACTATTTACTGAATGATTCAAATATCCAGGAACTCAGCTTTTAATCCTTTAAGCCTCAAAGCTAAAGGAATTCTGTCTAATCCCGTTTATACTATGCGTATTTGCCAGAGAAAGGATATTGGTCATGACCAAAGAGCTAGAAATTATTGATTTGAAAGTGGGTGAAGGTAAAGAAGCGGTTAAGGGCGCGCTTATTACGACTCATTATACTGGCTGGCTAGAAGATGGCACCAAGTTTGACTCATCACTGGATCGTGGTAACTATTTTGAAACCGTGATTGGCACTGGCCGTGTGATCAAGGGCTGGGATCAAGGGATTATCGGTATGAAAGTAGGCGGTAAGCGTAAACTAATTGTGCCTGCTCATTTGGCTTATGGTGAACGTAAAATGGGGAATATCATCCCGGCCAATTCAAACCTGATTTTTGAAATCGAACTGTATGATGTTAAAACACGTGATTGATTCACTGAAATAAGCTTCATTCATTGTGATGAGTGAATGTTGAACGGGTGAAGTCATAGCTAGATGGACTTCATCCGATGAGCTACAAAAAAAGCTTTGCACTCCCTGCTATTCGACGTAGATTATAAGAAGAATAAAGCACTTTTCAGGAAAATACTGTCTTTGCAAAACATGATAAGGAATGTCTATTCTGTAATATTGATTTGGAGCATTAGCTGGGTCCTATTAGTGATGATTCCAGTTTTCGCCCAGGCATCTCTTGAATCTTCCTCTGTCACGCAGCACAGTCAACCGCATATTTCCGAAATTCACTTTACTGAAGATCATAGTAGCCAATTGCCCCAAAATTGGCAGTTTTATCCAAACCAGTTTATTACTGAACCAAGTTCCGTACTTACTCCGCAAGAGGTTCAATTACCCGCTTCATTTAAAGACCTGACCGGTTCAAATATTGGCTATGGAACCTTTATCGGACATTTCAAAATTCCATCAGAATTTATCGGACGTCGGATCGCCGTGCATATTCCGGCTGAATATGGTGCCTATCGAATCTATATCGATGGAAAATTTATTCTGCGGCATGGGGAAATTGCGAAAACAGCGGAAGAGCAGAGAAATGAAAGGGCTCCTCGAATCGGTTATTTTGTTCCTGAGAGTGAATATTTCACCATGAGTATTCAGGCCTCAAACTATACCCATCTGCATGGCGGGATTGAACAGCCTATACGCATTGGAACAGCCGGAACTATTAACCGTCAGTATCAGCAGCTTATGATGAGCATCAGTATAGTCTGTGGACTGGTGCTTGGGGTGGGCTTTTTCACGATTCTTTTTTCAATGTTTAGGGGATCAACAGAACGCAATAGCAAAAGTATTTTTATCTTTGGCTTGTTCATTATTTTTCTGGCCCTGCATAACTTTTTTGCAGCGCCGTATGCCTATTCGATCGTGACTAAGCTCGGTTGGCTATGGGGAACACGCCTAGAATATCTGTTCACTTTCCTGGCGATTCTATTTTTCCTCAGTTATATGTACCTGTTTAATCAGCGCTATTTGCATCGATTTATTTATAGTGTTGCCGCAGGACTTTTACTACTGAACTGTGTCGTAACCCTGTTGACCGATCCGGAAAATTTTCAACGTCTGGCCTTGTATAGTGCGATTTTCGGGATAGTCGTGGTGGTCAATTTTATCTATGGCTTTTATCAGACTTTACATCATAAAGACAATTATTCGCGCTTGACTCTCTATGCGGTCATTTTTCTATGCCTGACCTTTATAAATGACTATTTATTGCTGATCAATGTGATTGAAAGTGTGCATCTGTCTTTTATCTCGACCAGTCTGTATGCCGTGATCATCATGTTTCAGCAGTCGCAAAATTATGCCCATCAAACCTATGCGACAGAGCAGTTGAATATGAATCTGAAAGAGTTAAATAATTCACTCGATCAGAAAGTCAAAGCACGTACCGAGCAATTACGTGAACTGAATGCCAAACTCGAACATCAGGTGAATATTGATGCTTTGACGGGTGCCTTTAACCGCCGTGCTTTAAATGACCAAATCCAGCAGCAGTTTTTATACTGTCAGCAACATCCACACAGTACACTGATTTTTGCCATGCTCGATGTCGACTATTTTAAAAACTACAATGATTATTATGGGCACTTAAAAGGAGATGAAATTTTACAGAATCTGGTCAAGGTCATTCAGACGGTACTCCCCGAATCCGCGTATTTAGCCCGTTATGGTGGAGAAGAATTTGCGATTCTACTTACTGATGTACCTGTCCAGGCAGCATTTCAATCTCTGGAAAAAGTCTTAATCAAGATTCGCGAACAGCAATTTGAACATTTAAATCGCACAGATGATAAATCCTATGTCACGGTTAGTATGGGCATTTCTTGGATGGATCAAGCACATCTCTATCCAGATATTCATGCACTGATGAAAGCGGCAGATGTACAGTTATATGCGGCTAAGCAGGCAGGGCGAGATCAACTTAAAATGACATAAAAAAGTTTTAATTTTAAAAAGCGTATTTATATAAATGATAATTTTCTTCATTTTCCGATTGAGAATTCGGTGAGAAAAATCCATTTTTTTGATAATAACTTAAAGCCGTTTGAGTCGATTGGACTTTAATTTTATGGATATTTTTACGCACTAAGGATTTGTGCATCTGATCAAAAAGCTGGGTGCCAACCCCGAGTCGCTGGAAACGTGCAGCCACATAGTGCATCAGGATTTCTCCAGTGTCACTGACCAGCAAAAAGCCGACAATCTGATCATTTAAAATATACACCCAGCAGTCGTTATAAAGCATTTCCACAATTAACTGGGCGTGATTAAACTGCTCCAGCCAGCGCTGGATCACGCTGTCTTCACGTTGATGATCCAAAATACAGGATTGAATACTGTCGTGGATGACCTGAATTATTTGAGGTATATCTTGAATCTTCCCTTCACGAATCATAATTTTATTCATTTACTCGACCATAAAGAGAGACCTTTTATTTGAAGGAAAATGCTCAAAAAAACAAATACCAATCATGTAGCTTTTTGAGTGCATTTGCTAAAGAATCCAGAGTTGATGATCGATTCTGTAGTGATTTGTCTGATTTATTTATCCTGATCAATATTGGCCTCTAAGATTAATTCTAATTTTTAACAAGATTTTAGATCCTCATTTCAAATTGAATACTGGAAAATAAGGCTCAACTAAAGAAAAAAATCCAAGAAGATCTAAAAAAATCCTCAAGTTTGCTGTACAAAAAATAGACTTGTGTTAAGTTAAAAGAAGATCGCCAAATCAAGAATTGGCAGACCGTGATAAAAATAAAATTAACCACACGAGATGATCAATGATGCTTAAATTCCTGATTTTTTCATGTCTAGCCCTGATAATTTATGCGATGTGGTTTATCGGCATGAAAATCTATAAAACCCAGCGTTATGTAAAAAGTAAACGTGTCAAAAAAGCGGACCCGATTTCCAGTAGTACTGAAGAGAGTCAACCTGAGTCTCAGGAAACCTTGCATGTGGTCGATGCCTATGAGCTGGAACTGTTTGATGATGTGGCGCAATTATTTTTCCAGCATCAGGTTCAGATTCAGGACCGCAATGAAGCAGAGCAGTTACAGCAGGAATTGCTCCGTAAAATGCCGATGCATACCGGTACACAAATCCGTCAGATGGATTTAGGCGAATGGTCAATTTTCTGGAATTTTTATGACCAGTCACTGGAATATTATGTCGGCCGTTATGGGGTATTTTATGCCCATGTCGACCGTTTCGGCGAGGAACACCGTCAGGAAATCAGAACCGATATTCAACAGGCACGTTATGCTTAAGCAGCTAAATGCTTAAATGCTCTAGAAACTAAAATCAAGCTGCATATTTGAGTTGATGTAATTCGCTGAACTTGGTGAGCACTTCATCCCAGAGCTGTTCTGCGCCCTGACGGAAATAACCCATATGTCCCATATGCTTGAGTCCATAATCAGCTGCCTGAATATTGATATAATGCAACGGAGCCTGACGATAATGTTGCATAAAAGCCTGTCTGGATTCAGGTAAGGCCCAGGCATCATCAAGCGCGGCTACGGCATAAATAGGTGTTTTTACCGCGGCATAATGGGTATGCAGGTCTTTCAGTTCAGGATCGGCAAAGAAATAGGTCGGATTTTTACACCATTTTCGCCACTGACGATAAACATCACGTGGCAAGTCAGCGCCCATATTTAAACGGCTCCATGGCAAATAGCCTGTCACTGCCACCATCGGTGGGAAAATAATATTCCAGATTACCTGAACCTTGATTCTTTCAGTTAAAGGCATATAACCATGCCAGCCAGCACCAGTGCCAAAGCAGTACATTGCTTCAATGCGATCATGATATTTGCTTAATCCCAAGGCCTGTCCGCCATAGGAATGGCCAATCATATAGATGTCCAGACCGGTTTGGCTGAGATAATCAATCGCAGCGCTGAGATCATATTGTCCCCAGTCCAGATAGGACATCTTAAAATTCTTTAACCGTTTAGGCGCAGAATTAGCCACCCCACGATAATCAAAAGTCAGTACCTGAAAACCTGCATGTGCTGCATAATCGGCAAAGCGCCGGTAAAAAGCTTGGGGAACACCTGTCGCACAGGCGATGACAATATTGGCTTTGGCATATTCACTGCGGTAAAGCTTGCCGGTTAAGGTATAGCCATCTTCTGCCAAAAACTGCACGGTTTCGACCTGAACTTTTCCTTGTAGCATACTGGATATCCTTATACGTGGATTGAATCAGGGGAGGTGAATCTATATTATTTTTAATCTGATCTAAGCCATGATGTCAAAACTCACGAGTCGTAAATGACATCTATGCTTAATATGGCATGCAATCGCCTCATACAAAAGGAAGGGCTGCCTCATGCTGATTGATTTTCATCAGGCACAATTACAGAAATTTATGGCTCTGGCGACTCAGGTTGAAGCCGAACCGGAACACTATCTACAGTTTGATTCCGTTTCTGATTTTTATAAGGCCAGCTGGTTAAAGAAATTTCCTGCGGGTACGGTCTGGTATGCTTCTGGTCTGGATGATGGGGCAGAAGAATTTCATGCGGTCATTGAGTATCGTGAAGTTCAGCTTTTACTCAGCTGTGGACCCTGTATATCTGCAAAAATTGCCTGGAAACATTGACCTCAATGCCAATTTTTCTCAATAAAAAAATAATGACAGCCGATGTAAAATTGACTTAAATAGCTTATCTTCTCTGTCAGATGATTCATTTGACTTAATTTGAGTCCATAACCCCTAATAAAAATAAGGAAAATAGATATGGCCCACCAGTTTACCGTAAACGCAATTATTCGCGGTGTCTCGATTGATGAGTTTAAGCGTCTGGCAAATGACATCAGTTTGCATGAAGCGGTTTGTCATCGGATCCCTGCTCAAAATATGGAAATTCTGGTTTCAGAAAAGCAGGGACATCTGTATACCCTGAAACGTGCCTACAATCTGGATGTCAAAATCCCAGATATTGCCAAGAAACTGCTGAAAGATGCGTTTCGCTTGCAGCGTACTGATGTCAGTAATCTAGAAGAAATGACTTCTGTTGTGGAACTAGGTGCCAATCTGCCAATTGAAGCTAAATGTCAACGTGCCGTAACAGGTGATGAACAGCAGATTCAGTTCCAGTTGAACTGGACGGTGAATGTGAAAGTGCCTTTGGTCGGTGGCATGCTGGAAAAACATGCCGAAGGTGAAATCCGTAAATTCAGTGAAATCGAGATCAGTATTGTGGAAGATGAGCTACGCAAGAATCTGAAAGCTTAAGCTCGTATTTTCACGCTTAGAAAAAGAGCCTGTGAGTCAGGCTCTTTTTTATTTTAGGCTGTTTTTTCAAATTTGCTGCGGTAAAGCAGGGCAGTGAAGAGAGTCACTAGACAAACGGTCCAGATATAGTACAGGGCGCCAATATTGCTATACAGGCTCAACCATTGTACCAGTGGCAAGGTGATTCCACCTGCAATCGCATAGGCCAGATTATAGGAAAATGAAATTCCGCTAAAACGGATTTGTGCCGGGAACATTTTCACCATGCTATAAGACACCATGCCCACGGTTCCTGAGCTTAGACCGAGCAACATGTAAAGCATGAACACCGTTGACGCTTCAACATGACCCAGACTGTGATAAAAAATCCCAGCCATTGCCGCGACAAAAATAGAGCCAAGTAAAATGACCTTGCCTGCACCGAAACGGTCAGCCAGTACACCAGCGATAATGCAGCCGAGCATTTGCATCAGGATTGCAGCACTTTGCATCTTGAACGCATCAGCACGTTCGAAACCAAAACTCGCCACTAGCAAATTTGGCATCGCCAGAATCAAGACTACCACGCAGCCGGTCAGGAACCAGGTAAATAACATCCCAATGCCTACAGCAGTTTTGTGGCTTAACAGCACCTGTTTAACCGGTAATTCTTTAGATAGCTCTTTTCGAGCTTGCATGGCTTTAAAAACTGGAGTTTCTTTCAAATAACTGCGCAGGTAAAGGGCCACAAAACCAAAAATCCCACCTACAATGAAAGGAACGCGCCAAGCCCAGTCTTTGATTTCTGCTTCAGTGAATTGAAGGGAAATAAACAGCGACATTAGGGCACCGAGTAGAATTCCGAGTGATAGGCCAGCGGTCAGTAAGCCATTGGCAATCCCAATCCGGCGTTCTGGTACATGCTCAGACACGAAGGTCCAAGCTGCCGGAATTTCACCGCCAATCGCAATACCTTGAACAACACGCATCAATAGCAGCAGCAATGGTGCAGCATAACCAATACTTTCAAAGGTCGGCATGATCCCAATCATGAGGGTCGGTAGCGCCATCAGCAAGATGGATAAACTGAATAGTCGTTTACGACCGATCAGATCCCCAAAATGCGCCATCACCACACCGCCGAGTGGACGGAAGAAATAGCCTGCGGCAAAGATGCCATAGGTATTCAGCATGGCCCAAAATGGACTCAGGGTACTTGGGAAGAACAGTTCGGAAATTAATTTGGCATAGAACACATAAATGACGAAATCATAGAATTCCAGTGCGCCACCTAGGGACGATAGTCCGAGGGTGCGTTTATCAGCATGGCTCAGATAGGGTTGTGCATTCATGTGGTCGTTCCATTATTTAATATCCATGACTTGATTGCTGATTTTAAAGAAGGGTTATTTTCTTGAATAATCAATCTTTCTTTGTTTAATCTAAACTAAAAGTTATTAAAATTTAAATGAATAAAATTATTTGGAATGTTTTGATTAATTATTTTCCTTTCAGGTGAAGTCTTTAAGGCAACCATAAGCTGGATTTCGACATACTACTTAAAACACAGCTTATCTTTTTTAGACGTATTTATTCATTTTAGTATGATGTTCATTCTGTAATTTTCCCTCTAAGATAGAGTTAAATGAAAAAAATACAGGATAGCGCGATGACAAATACCTTGGCGGTGGCACAGCAAGGTGAGGCCATTTTAACCCTAATTGCCAGTCCGGTCACACAGGCTGAATTTGACAGTGACTGGTTGCGGCAATTTAACAGCGCCTTGATGGAGACCATGCAACAACGTCAGGGCGTGGGCATTGCAGCACCGCAGGTTTATGTCTCTAAACGCATTATTATTGTCGCATCACGGCCCAATTTACGTTATCCAGACGCGCCGTATATGGAAGCTGTGACCATGATCAATCCGGAGATTATCAGTGCTTCAGCTACGCAAGTATTGGGTGAGGAAGGCTGTTTAAGTGTGCCCGAACAAAGAGGGAGAGTAGCTCGAGCAGAAGAGATTCAGGTGCGTTATTTTACCTTAGAGGGAAATGAAATGGTTCAAGTGTTCAAAGGCTTTCCGGCACGAATTGTACAGCACGAAATTGACCACCTGAATGGAATTCTATTTGTAGAGAAGCTTGCAGAAGCATAATTACTTGGTCTGAATTGCAGTGCCATAAGCAAAGACTTCAACCATACCGCCTTGCATGCCAAGTTCAGTCGTACTGAGGCGGATTCCCATAATCTGGTCAGCGCCCATTTTTTCTGCTTCCAGTTTTAACCGTACTATAGCTTCACGTCGTGCCCGTTCAACGACACTCTCATAACTGGTCAAACGACCACCTAACATGTTTTGCACATTAGCAATCGCATATTTAAAGTAATCATGTGAAATGACCACATTGCTGCTGATCATATGACCGGGGAATGTAGATTCGATGAAACGGCTATTATTGACCCGGATATAAGCCAAACGCTGTTCCTGTTCATCCAGATATTGCAGATGCTTGCGCTCGTTAAAGCGACCAAAACCGAAACCCACGCTGAACAGAATGGCAAAAATGACAATCTGTATAATCAATCCGTCCATGCATTAGTTCGCCTGTGGAAATGGATCAGGCAGTTTAGGCATGACCGGATCAACGATGACTGCAGTGCCATACACAAACAGTTCAGAAGCACCTTGGGCAATATTTGAGGTAGAAAAACGAATACCCACAATCGCATTGGCACCCATACTGCGGGCTTTTTCAATCATCCGGTTCATGGCTTCCTGACGGGATTCTTCCAGTAATTCGGTATAAGCGGTCAACTCGCCACCGACAATATTTTTCAGACCGGCCAGTAAATCACGTCCAACATGCTTACTGCGCACAGTACTGCCATACACCACATCAATCTGCTGGCGAATGGTATGTCCCGGTACAGATTCCAGATTGCTGAGTAACATTCATATCCCTAAATTAGAAAAAATACTTTGATTATTATTACACTTAAAATAGATAGTTTAGTCATTATAAATTTCTTCAGATGACTCAGGCAGCTGGGGTAAATACTTTGTTTGGATCACCCCTTGAGCTGACCAATAGGGAAGTTCAAGTTCAGTAATACCTTCTGCATAAGAAGCCAATTCATACAATGGATAGACAAATACAATTCCATTGGCATTGAAATAGAAATTATCACTTACTTCAAATGCATTTTGCTCAATATGATGTTGTTCAAGCCACTCACGATTATGTTCGTAAAGTTCAGTTTTGAGTTTTTCTTTGCTTGCAGGTGCCAAAATATCATTCAGGCTTAAACGCTGCTTGGTATTGAGATCAAAAATAACGTAGTCACTATGATGCATACCATGTGCAGCGCCTGCTGGGTAATATTCGGAAAAGTATGTAAAGTTTGCGATATTGTAATGCTGACCGATATAACGTACAGCAGTGGTACTGTAGTTGGTTGATGGCATTTCAGGATCAAGAGTGACCTCTACAGCAGGTGATTTGTCGAAAGCTTCAGCATGGTCTTTTTGTAAACGCTCCAAAAAATATTGGTTTAACCAATTTACATTCGTTTTCACTGTTTGCAGATGATATTTAGTGCAACTGGCAAACTCATCCTCACTGGCTGGATGGCATACTTCATTTTTACTGAGCTGTACACGTTCAGTTTTAGCCTTAATCAACGGTAAGCTTTCTTTTTCAGCGACGGTTTCCGCTGTTGGTTCAGGTTTTGAATCTACTGTATTTTTTTGTTGGCATGCGGTTAAGAAAATTGAACTTACCAAGGCAGATAACAATATTTTTTTCATCGATTTACATTTTATAAAGTGTTAAGTCTCATCCAATTGAGTATACAGATTTTTTGATTCAATCAAAATATATCGGCTATTGGACCAACGTATAAAAAAAGCCCACCGAAGAGAGCTTTTCTGAAAAAGAGATTAAGCTTATTTTGCCTGTTCGGCACGACGCTGTTCGGTCACAGACGGGCGATACGCTACGGTGTCTGAAGTGTTAACTTTCAAACCACCACCAAGACTCTTGTACAGCTCAACCTGGCTGTTCAGATTCGCCTGTTCAAGTAATAACAAACCTTGTTCTGCTGCATATGAAGCACGTTGTGCATCCAGTACAGTCAGATAGCTGTCAATACCGGCACGGAAACGTGCTAGAGACAGGCGGTAAGTCGTGTTGGTCGCATCAACCAGACGGCGTTGAGCAGCAATACGGTCACCAATGTTCTGTCGTACCGCCAGGGCATCATTCACTTCACGGAATGCAGTTTGAATGGATTTTTCATAATCTGACAGCGCAATTTGCTGATCTGTTTCAGAAATACGAATATTGGCCTGACGTGTACCCCAATCGAAAATTGGAATATCCAGACTTGGGCCTACAGACCACGCAAAACTGCCAGATTTGAACAGATCACCCAGATCCGCAGATGCAAAACCTGCAGAACCCGTCAGACTGATGGTTGGGTACAGACGTGCACGGGCAGCCCCAATATTGGCACCTGCCGCAGACAGACGGTATTCAGCTGCACGTACATCCGGACGGTTAATCAGCAGGTCACTTGGTAAGCCTGCACCTAGGGCCGCATTAGAGGTAATGCGGGTAACACGTTGTGCCGGTAACAGGTTGGCCGGTACGGGTTGACCTACAAGCAGATTTAACAGGTTTTGTGCCTGAGCCACCTGGGTGCGATAGTTGGCAACATCATTACGCGCAGTTTCAACAGAAATTTGCGCCTGACGTACTGGAAGTTCGCTATCGATCCCAACATCAAAACGTTTCTTGTTCAGGTTGTAAGATTCAAGCTGGGCTTTCAGCGTTTGCTCAGCCAGCGCCAGATTGGCATTGGCAAATGAGTAACTCAGCCATGCTTGGGCCACCTGACCGATCAGAGAAATCTGAGTCGCATCACGCGCACTTTGAGTCGCCAGATAAGTATCTAAAGCATTGTCACGCAAGCTACGCACACGACCCCAGAAATCTAGCTCAAATGCAGTTACGCCTAGACCGACATTATAAGTCGTCACAGCGCCACGGCTTTGCGGGTTGTTACTGCCAGTATCCTGACGTAACACGCTGCCGCTCGCACCAATGGTTGGCAGACGGTCATTTTCAGAAATCTGATAAGCCTGTTGGGCACGCTGAATGTTTAATGCGGCAGTACGCAAATCACGGTTATTGGTCAATGCCAAGTCCAGTACCTGTAACAGGCGCTGGTCAGCAAAGAATTCTTTATAACCCTGTTCTGCTACAGAAGTACCTGAAGCATTGGTATAACTGCTTGGGATATTCGCCTCTGCAACGGGCTCTGGGCCACGCATGCTTTGACATGCAGTCAAAGCAAGCGCGAGGGCAGATACCGCAATGCTACGACCTGTAATAGACCATATATTTTGCATTACGACTTGTACTCCTGATTTTGTTGTTTTGGTTTGTATTTAAAGATACTTCGAATCCACACGTAGAATACAGGAATAAAGAAGATACCTAAAAGAGTCGAACTGATTACACCACCGAGGACACCATAACCGACGGAGTGCTGGCTACCCGCACCGGCACCTGAAGCAAGTGCTAGTGGAAGTACACCAAAACCGAAGGCAAGGGTGGTCATGATAATTGGACGTAAACGCATTTTTGCTGCATGCAGGGTCGCATCAAACAACTCTTCGCCTTGTTCCTGCAGCTCTTTGGCGAATTCCACAATCAAGATTGCGTTTTTCGCAGAAAGACCAATTACGGCAATAATCGCTACCTGGAAGTAGATGTTATTCGACAGGTTCGGGTCTTTAAACAGAATCATACCGCCAAAGGTCAATAGTAATGCACCCACGATGCCTAATGGTACAACCAGAAGAACCGAGAATGGAATTGACCAGCTTTCATACAATGCAGCCAGACACAGGAACACGATCAACAGTGAAAGCGCGTACAAGAATGGTGCCTGTGCGCCAGACTCACGTTCTTCCAGAGACAGACCAGTCCATTCATAGTCGAAACCTTGCATGCCCATTTCAGGAAGCTTGGCAATGATTTCTTCCATCGCACGCATTGCATCACCTGAGCTCACGCCCGGTGCCGGTGTACCCTGAATGTTCATTGCAGATACGCCGTTATAGCGTTCTAGACGAGGCGAACCATAGGTCCATTCACCCGTTGCGAATGCAGAGAACGGTACCATTTCGCCACGGTTGTTACGAACATACCACTGGTTCAGGTCTTCCGGCATCATACGAGAGCTGGCTTCACCCTGAACGTACACTTTTTTCACTCGACCACGGTCAAGGAAGTCGTTGATGTACGAACCACCCCACGCCATGCTCATGGTGCTGTTAATTTCAGAAATGCTGACACCTAAAGCACCGGCTTGTGCATGATCGACAATCACACGGTACTGCGGGTTATCTTCCTGACCATTTGGACGGACACCTGCAAGACGTTTGTCTTGTGCAGCCAGACCCAGAACAGTATTACGCGCTGCCAAAAGTTGCTCATGGCTTTGACCACTTGCTGCTTTTAACTGCATGTTAAAGCCGGCAGATACACCCAGTTCAGGCATTGCTGGCAATTGTAATGGCATGATGTAAGACGCATCTTTCACAATCATGTTCAGTGCCATACCACGCTGGATAATTGCACCGACCTGTGATTCTGGTGTGGTACGTTCAGACCAGTCTTTCAGTTTGATAAATGCCAGACCAGCGTTTTGACCTACACCTGTGAATGAGAAACCAGCCACACTGAAGACAGATTGGACATGATCTTTTTCATTTTCCAGGAAGTAGCCTGTCATGGTATTGATGACTTTATCGGTACGTTCCAAGGTTGCATTTGGTGGCAACTGTACCAGCGTCATCACGACACCTTGGTCCTCATCAGGTAAGAATGAAGAAGGCAGTTTCTGGAAGATCAGCACAATAATTCCGATCACCACCGCATAGATGATACCGGAGAAAATTTTGTGGTGGGTCATACGATTGACACCGCCCTGATATTTCACAGAAACACGGTCAAAGCTATGGTTAAACCAGCGGAAGAAACGCGCAGCCGGGTTGTTGCTTTGCGGCTTGTTCGGATCATGCTGTTTCAGAATGGTCGCACACAGGGCAGGGGTAAAGGTTAAGGCCACCACCAGAGACAGAACCATTGCTGTGACCAGCGTGATTGAGAACTGGCGATAGATAACCCCTGTAGAACCACCAAAGAATGCCATTGGTACGAATACTGCAGACAGTACAGAGGTAATACCGATCAGCGCACCAGAGATCTGTTTCATCGACTTTGCAGTCGCCGTCACAGGATCAAGATGCTCTTCAGCCATGACACGTTCAACGTTTTCGACCACAACGATCGCATCATCGACCAGCAGACCAATTGCAAGAACCATCGCAAACATGGTCAAGGTATTGATCGAGAAGCCGAAGATATTAATGATTGCAAAAGTACCTAATACAACCACTGGAACGGCCATGGTTGGAATAATCGTTGCACGCCAGTTCTGCAAGAACAGGAACATCACGATGAAGACCAGAATGACCGCTTCGATTAGGGTATGAACCACCGATTCAATCGATAACTGAATAAATGGTGTGGTATCAAATGCCAGGGTATCTACCATCCCTTGCGGATAGTTCGGACGTAACTGTTTTAGCCGTTCTTCAACTGCTTCAGCGGTATCCAGCGCATTGGCGCCAGTTGCAAGTTTAATCGCAACACCGCCAGCCGGTTTACCGTTGAATTTAGAATCAAACTGGTAGTTGTCTGCACCCAGTTCTACACGTGCGACATCGCCCAGACGGACTTGAGCACCTGAAGTGGTATTTTTCAAGAAGATGTTTTCGAACTGTTCAGGTGTTTGCAGCAGACTTTGCGCATTCACCGTCGCATTCAGCACCTGACCTTCAATCTGTGGCGCACCACCTAATTGACCGACAGCCACCTGAGCGTTCTGGGTACGGATTGCCTGAGCCACATCACTTGGAGTCACTTGCAGACTAGCCATTTTGGCTGGATCCAGCCAGATACGCATTGCATAAGAACCTCCAAAGACCTGAACTTCACCAACCCCGGCCACACGGCTTAAAGGTTCAGAAATATTTGAGTTCACATAGTCTTTAATGTCATCTGCAGTCAGGCTGCCATCAGGCGAATAGAAAGCTAATACCTGAAGGAAGCTGGCACCAGATTTGGTAACACGTACACCCTGACGTTGTACATCATCAGGCAAAAGTGCAGTCGCTGACTGTAACTTGTTTTGTACCTGTACCTGTGCGATATCAGGATCGACACCCTGTTCAAAGTTTAAGGCGATGGATGCCTCACCGTTACCGGCACTGTTCGAAGAAATATAACGCAAGCCATCCAGACCGTTCATCTGCTGCTCGATGATCTGCGTTACTGTATTTTCTACAGTCGCTGCAGATGCACCCGGATAAGTCGCAGAAATGGTGACTGTCGGTGGCGCGATCGTCGGATATTGAGCAATTGGCATTTTGCTGATGGTCAAAATACCCGCCAGCATAATTACCAATGCAATCACCCATGCAAAAATCGGGCGATGGATAAAGAATTGAGCCATGAACCATTACTCCTTATGCATTTGCAGCAGGTTTTTGTTCAGGTTGTTTCTTTGCATCATCTGCCTTTTTTGCATCTGCTGCAGGTTGCTGTGCAGCTGGTTGAGCAGCACCTTGTGGGGCAGCCGCTTGAGGTTGATAAGGTTTAGGCACCACTTGCTGTTCAGGTTTTACCTTAGCAATACCGTCAACAATCACTTTATCACCCGGATTCAAACCTTCGGTTACGATCCAGTTGCTGCCTTGAGTCCCGACTGTCGTTACTGGACGTGGAGTCACTTTATTGTCAGCACCCACCAGCATCGCCATGGCCTGACCCGTAGGTGTACGGGTTAACGCCGCTTGTGGAATCAGGAAGGCATTTGGAATTTCGCCTTGTACGATTTGCGCTGTGGCAAACATACCTGGCAGAAGTAAATGGTTTTTGTTCGGGAATACTGCACGTAAAGTCACAGTACCTGTTTCAGGGTTCACGCTGGCATCCGAGAATGCAAGACGGCCTTCGACAGGGTAGATGCTGCCATCTTCAAGCTTTAACTTCACTTTGGTGTTGTTTGAGCTGTTGAGGTTGCCTTTGCTTAGCTGTTGACGCAGGCGCAGCAGTTCAGCACTGGATTGGTTGATATCTACATAGATTGGATCTAGGCGCTGAATCGTAACCAGTGGTTCTGTCTGATTTGCAGTCACTAACGCACCCGCCGTAATCGAAGAACGGTTAGTTTGACCAGAAATCGGTGCACGTACGGTTGAATAGCCCAGGTTGATTTCAGCATTACGTAAAGTTGCACGGTTTGCATTCAAATCAGCTTCAGCCAGTTTGACCTGTGCTGCGATGTCATCGTATTCCTGTTTAGAAATGGCATTGGTACCGACCAGTTGACGGTAACGGCCTTCTTTAACACGCAATACACCTAAATTCGCTTCAGCACGGGCAATCGCAGCACGGGCATTATCAACAGTAGTACGGTTAGTGCTTGAATCGATTTCATAAAGCGCCTGACCTTCACGGACATAGCTACCCTCAGTGAATAAGCGTTTAAGCACCACACCACTAGCCTGTGGACGTACTTCAGAAATCTCAAATGCTGTTGTACGACCTGAGAGCTCTACAGACTGCTCGACACTTTGTGGCTGTGCAACAAGAATACCGACTTCAGTCGGTGGCATTTGCTGCTGAGCACCAGCTTGCTGGCCCTCTTTAGGATCTTTGCTACAACCAACAAGTGCAAGACTTGTTGCTAATGCGCAAGCAGTCAGGGCGGGTGCCCAAAGCTTTGCAGACATCATTGTTCCACCTCAATTGGATTCTTATCTAAATTTTTTTATTTGTGAGCCGTGCAATATCTGATCCAGACCATATACCACAACGAAATCCAAATAAAACTTATACTCCAGCCGGATATGACATCTGAAGGAAAATGTACACCTAGATAAACTCTTGAAATACCCATAATCAGCATCCATGCACCTGCACCCATCCAGATGATGGTATGTCGGGGATGTTGCCGATATATGAATATTGCCAGACAGCCGAGACAGGCTGCATAGACGCTATGGGCACTCGGGAAGGAGCTTCCATAGCTTTCAACCAGATGAAAAGACTCTGCTGGTCGAGGTCGGGCAATACTGAATTTTAAAAGCCAGCCTAGGAGAATTCCTCCGATAATTCCGATACATATAAAAATTACGCTTGCATACTTTTTATACCACAGTAGAAAAATACACCATAGTGTGGATAAAAATAATACAAATGGCATGCCACCTATCACTGATAAGGACTGATTAATTTGATTTAAAAATTCTGTGCGATAGCCGCTAATCCATTCTATTGCAAGCACATCTAACTGGCTTAAAGTTGCAATATCAAGAAATAACACACTGAAAATTAAAAATAAAATTCCGACAATAAGTAACAAGTAATGCATGCCAAAAATCCTTGTCCTTTTAACCGTTATTCAACCGGTTAACTGTCTGCGCTAAAGTGTACTTGCCAGTACACTTTTTTTCAAGAGTGCGTATTTTATGCAAATTCCATTTTTTATTTATGGGATTTTGTACCTAAATGCCCAAATATTCTCGCAATTTTACAGTTTTGTGGATGTATGATTTTCGTCAATTTCAATGGTTTGCTTCGGCGGCCAGAAAAACTCACTTGGGCGAGTCAGGAAATGGGTCATGACCAGTTTGGCGAGCGGTTTCCACTGTTCGAAACGCACCCGTCGTGCGCGTAATGCCACAATAATGGTCAGGCTGAAACTTACAAAAAGGTTAGTCAGACCAATCAGCAGAACACCCAGGAAAGAGATGATAATGAGTCCAATATCTGGACCATTAATATTGATCAGTCCTTGGATAAAGTTGGCAGACGCAAAGGCAATATGACGAATATCTAAAGGTAGACCGAGAATGAAACCAATAGTACCCATACTGCCCAGCATAACCCCAAAAATGAAATTACCCGCCAGTGCACCTAGATTACGCTCAATATAATCGGCAAATCGATGCAGACGTTCTTGTCCCATCAGTTGTGACAGGCGCACATGAGCTCTCAGACGAGGACCGACCTTCCGATACACTGCCATATTATCGAAATAACCGGCTAATAGGCCTGACAGGAATAAACATACGCCAGCCACTGCTGCATGAGGAATCGCCAAAGAAGTAAATGGGTTCAGGTCATATAAGGTTTTGGCTGCTTTGGCATGCGTCATTAATGGCTCATGTAGGGCAAACTCCCACATCAGGGCAATCAGTGCTGCAACCGGGATTGCGATGGAAATGTTCCCAAGAATCGCGACAAACTGGGTCCGGATAATATTCACAATCAGGGCAGCCAGTTCAGCAATCTGGGCAGTTTTCGAACCCTTACGCTGCTGTACGGTAGAAGCCAGTGCAGCTGCGGTCATTGCCGGTTGTTTGGTCGCAACGGTAAAGTGCAGTACATGAATTAGCATAAAACCGAGCGAATAGTTCATGCTATAGCTAAAGGCTTGCATTAAAGGTGCCATGGTGACACGCGCCATTAAGACTTTCAGCGAAGCCATAAAGGCAATGATGACACCGGCACCGGCTGCCGATTTGTACATGGCCAGAAAGCCTTGCTTGTCGGTACTTACATAATGTTCACCGGTTTTACTGGCATTTTCAGTCACCTGTAAAGCCAGGAGTTCACTATTGGTAGTCAGTAAGGCACGCACACTGCGTTCACTATAAATTGCTTCGGTAATATCGGCGATAAACAGGCCAATGGATTGATAACGCAGGTCATCATCATCCAGCACCATATTCAGCAGGATTTCAATCCGTTCCAGACACTGTTCCAGTAAGGCCAGCATATAGGTCAGGCTGACACTGACCCCAATCCGTTTGGTAGAGCGGCGAATTTTGGCGACAACATCGTGACACTGCTCCAGCATGACCAGAGCTTGGGAAGCATCTGGCGGCGTAATCGCATCCACCAGTTCTACCGTGTTATAGCGTTTTTTATATTCCTGGATAAATTCAATGATCTCACGGTTTTGCACCAGAAAAGGTGATTCATATTCCATGAGCTCAGGCTGAGCATTAATAAATTCAGGATGCAGACCGATCCCACTCACCCGGTAGGACAGAATCGTTAGTGCTTTAATGATCTGATCTTTGATTCGGGTTTTTTCTACCTGATTAGAATGACCCTGATTTACAACAGCAAAAAGTCGCTGCCAGTCTGCTTCATCAAAATAATCCAGCCAGTATTTATCGGTACGCAAATAGAAAATCTTGCGGAACAATTCCTGAAGCTGCAGATGATCTGGAATCACCGGCAGGATATGCGCCCCGATCCGCTGATTCAGCTGGTTCCAGAAACCATCTAGAGAAAGAATCCCGGTATCGGAAAACAAGCTGGCTTGTTTATAACGATTGATAACTCTTAAAGTGAAACTTTGTAAGGTTAAGACTGCATTGGGAGTGAGCAGTAAAGCCCGGATAAATGCATTAAATTTTGTTTCGATTTCTTCTGTATTTCTGCTGTCTTCTGGGCGTATACGTTCTACAAGTTGGATGAGCAAATTCTCATCCAGCACCGCCTGTGGTTGTTCAAGCTGGTGCTGCATGCTTTGAAAAATATCAAGAAAATTAATATGCATAGGCGAGGTAAGCGGCTATTGAATCCGGTGAAGAGCCAGTTTGGCCAGATTAACGAGGGCCTGACGATACTCTGAATCGGGTAGTGCATTCAAGGCTTGAATTGCAATTTCTGTTTCTTCAGTTGCACGCTGGCGGCAATAATCCAAAGCGCCAGAATCATTTACAATCTTGATCACTTCTGCCAAATGATCTGTTCCGCCCGTTGCAATACTGCGACGAATAATTTCATGTGATTCACCGGTCGTATTCTTCATGGCAGCAATCAATGGCAGGGTCGGTTTGCCTTCCATCAGGTCATCACCGATGTTTTTACCTAGGGTTTCAGCATCAGATGTATAGTCCAGAATGTCATCAATAATCTGGAAAGCATTACCGAAGTGACCGGCGAATTTACGTAACGGTTCACGGAACTCAGTCTTGTCGGAAAGAATAGCGGCACCTTCGGTCGCCAGTTCAAACAGGCGAGAAGTCTTGCCATGAATAATGCTCAAATAGGTTTCTTCTGAGGTTTCTGGCTGATGTTGCGATTGCAGTTGCAGAACTTCGCCTTCGGCAATTTCGCAGGTACCCGTAGAGAAGTCTTTGAGCAGGGTCATATTGTTAAGGTCGACCAACAAATCAAAGGCACGCGAAATTAGGAAATCACCCACTAGCACAGCTGTCTGATTGTTCCAGGTCGCATTGGCAGTTGGACGGCCACGGCGTAAGCCTGACTCATCCACAACATCATCATGAACTAGAGTTGCCGTATGCAACATTTCGATAATGGCGGCCAGTTTGCGATGTTGTTCCAGTTCTACGGCACCACAGGCTTTTGCTGCCAACAGGCACATGATTGGGCGCATACGCTTGCCGCCAGCTTCAACCACATGCTTGCTGACCGCCATCACCAGCGCTACTTTTGAGGTAATTCCTTCGTTAATGAATGTGTCCATCGCAGCAAAGTCGTTAGCAACAGGAGCGAGAATATCTTGCTTAAAGTCGATGGCCATGTGAAAGAAAACCTCTAGTTTGGTAAATCGCAGCGGGTAGTTTAACAATTTATAACATGAGTGAAAGCTAAGAAAAGCACAAACTCCACTAAAAATCAGCTTTTTATAGCACTTCTTTGAGTTTAGCCTAAATTTTGACATTTAAAAAATGAACAATATCTTTCCGCTAAAGTTTTTTTCTAAACATTCTCAGGCAGCTGGAAAACTCGGAATTGAGCAGCGTTTTTTGGTCAGTATATCCGGTATTAATCTTTGATTTTGAATGAATAATTTAATGATTTATAGGCTTTATAATGGAGTTCATGATTATTTCCTTAAAATGGCTTGTTGTTTCTTATAATATCCCTTAAAATCTTTGCCCTTGTATAACCCCCAGTGGCGCGCGTTTTAAGATCGATATATTCCTTTATCGGCACGTCGACACGGGCATGTTTGGAGTACATTATGTACGCAGTAATCCAAAGCGGTGGTAAACAGCACCGTGTAGTTGAGGGTGAAACCCTTAAAGTTGAATTATTGAAAGCTGAAACTGGTTCAACAATTACGTTTGATGACGTACTTATGCTTGTAAACGGTGATAGCATTCAAATCGGTGCTCCAGTTGTAGCTGGCGCTAAAGTAACTGCAGAAGTAGTTAGCCATGGTCGTCACGACAAAATCCGCATCATCAAAATGCGTCGTCGTAAGCACTACCGTAAACAACAAGGTCACCGTCAATGGTTCACTGAGTTGAAAATTACTGGTATCTCAGGCTAATTACTAGGAGTAAATAGACATGGCAACTAAAAAAGCCGGTGGTTCGACTAAGAACGGTCGTGATTCGAATCCTAAGATGTTAGGTGTTAAAGTTTACGGTGGCCAAACTGTAACTGCAGGTAACATCATCGTTCGTCAACGTGGTACTGAATTCCACGCTGGTCAAAACGTAGGTATGGGCCGTGACCATACATTATTTGCTACTGCTGATGGCGTAGTAAAATTCGAAGTGAAAGGTCAATTTGGCCGTCGCTACGTATCTGTTGAAGCATAATTTGCTGAAATAGAAAAAAGACCCACAGTTTCTGTGGGTTTTTTTATGCATGAAGATTTATCGGCTTATAAAGCTGTGACAGCGAATGTAAATATCACTATTGAATCTTCATCATGATGAATAAAAACAGGAATTCTGCATTAATAACAATACAAAACTTCTTATTTTCTATCATCTTAGTTCGAGAAATTGGTTTAATATGAGCCATTAGATAAATAGCAATATGCAAATACAAAAAGGTGAGATTATGAGTATGCTTCGTAAAACTGTATGTGCCATAACAATCGGTACGGCGACACTGGCACCTGTCATGAGCACGACTGTATTTGCCGCAACTGCAGCGACGGAGCAGCAAGCTACTGCGAATCTGGTGAAACAGCTCAGCAATATCCGTAGCTTAACTGCAAATTTTGAACAAACGACTAAAGTCACGAATCCGAAAGCGACCCAGAAAAAAGGCTTAACCGCCCAGCACATGAACCAGACCTTTAAAGGTGTGATGAAGGTGGCGCGTCCAGGTAAATTCTACTGGGAAACTTCTAGTCCATCTAAACAGACCATTGCCACTACAGGTAAAACCGTATGGATCTATGATCCAGACTTGCAGCAAGCAGTGCGTCAGAGTCTAGACGATCAAGTGGCAAATACACCGGCATTATTATTGTCCGGCAATACCAGCCAGATTATGCAATCTTATCGCGTAACTCAGCCGAATAAAGCTAAAACCTATTACACGCTTTATCCGAAAAATACCGATGGGGTGTTTGAAAGCCTGACTATTAGTTTTGGTGCGAACAAAGCGCCTAGCTTGATGATTTTGCAAGATTCCTTAGGCCAGACTACGAATATTAAATTTAGTAATGTAAAACTGAATACCACGATTCCGGCATCTACGTTTAACTTTACTCCGCCAAAGGGCACAGACATTATTGATCAGTAAGCATCAATACACCCTAAATAAAAAAGCAACCTTCGGGTCATTGCTGTCCCATAGTTTGCTTT
>NZ_JAALGV010000040.1:17631-21180 GCF_011174875.1 Acinetobacter sp. GFQ9D191M | reverse complement strand
TCTTAACTGACTGGCATTACCATCATGGAGCTTTTTTTATTTTGGGAAAGAATTTACAGGGAATTTAACTGCTGCGAACCAATCCAATGTTTAGAGAACTGATAGGCTGCACGACCTGAACGTTGGCCACGTGCCTGACACCAGCGTAATGCTTCAGCACGGGCTTCAGCTGTCATTTGCATATCTGCCTTTTTCAGATAATGCTCGACAATTTCCAGATACAGGTTTTGATCCATCGGGTAGAACGACAGCCATAAACCAAAACGATCCGACAGTGAAATTTTCTCTTCAATTGCTTCCTGTGGATGCAATTCGGTATATTGCGGTACATCCACTTTGGTTACTGGCGTATTTTCATGCATGAATTCCGGTAATAAATGGCGACGATTACTGGTCGCATAAATCACAAAATTACTTGAACCGGACTGTAATGAACCATCTAGCACACTTTTCAGACTGCGATAGTTTTCATCTTCCGCATTGAAGGCCAGGTCATCACAATAGACGATAAACTTTTCCGGACGACCGGCGATCAGTTGCTGAATTTGTGGAAGATCTGACAAATCATCGCGTTCAATTTCAATCAGGCGTAGACCCTGATCTGCATATTCAGTCAATAAGGCACGCACGATCGAAGATTTGCCTGTACCACGAGAGCCAGTCAGTAAGACATCATTGGCAGGTAATCCTTTTAGAAACTGCAAAGTATTCTGAATGACTTTTTCTTTTTGTCGCTCAATGCCTTTTAAATCTGCCAGTTCAATCTGTTTAAGCTGGTGAATGGGTTTGAGTTCCCCAGCCTGCCATTTATAGGCATAAGCAGAAAAATCAGGACTTTGTTTTAATTCAGGCAGGCTTTGCTGGAGCTGGAGAAGAACAGTAGAAAGAGCATTTAAGATATTGTCAGGTAAATCAATTTTCGCCATGATTTGAGCAGTACATTTACAATTATGGCTAGAATACTATCACTGTAAAATTCACAGTCAAAGTCTGGAAAGTGTGATAATTTGCTTAAAGTGGTGAATTTTCGTTATTGTAGTACAAAGAAAATAGATGCCTGTTTTTTGTTCATGGCTGCAGGATGTCTGAAAATTACAATATAGGGAAGAGGGCAGATGCTGTTTAAAGATTTTACTCAGGATATCAATCCACATCAGGCCTATCGTATCAAAAAGCTGAAGCAGCAATTGCAGCAGGCTGAAACTTACGAAGAATGGAAATATATTGCCTTAAAGATCGATGAAGAATCTGGGGCACAAGAATGGAAACTGGATAATAGTTCACCGTATTTTGATGCCGAAGTGATTGCGCATCGACTGGGGAAATTAAAACGTTACCGTCAGCAGAAACGCACTCGTGACCTGATGTATATCCTGCGTGAAGGGCTGAGTTATGATATTGCCAATATTGCCCATCCTTTATTGTTTACCGTCACTTATGTCGGTACTAAAAAAATTATTGAGGATTATGTAGAAGAAGTCAGTCTGGGCCTGGCTTATATTGCTTCTGCACAATGTACCTGTCTGACTCTTGAAGAGAAAATTGAATATTTTGAGCACTGCCAACGTGCTTATGGTCAGCCCGCTTTAATGTTCTCGGGCGGTGCCACACTCGGTTTATTTCATACCGGTGTATGTAAGGCGCTAATGGAACAGGATTTGTTACCTCGAGTGATGTCGGGTTCCAGTGCTGGTGCAATTATGACCGCAATGTTGGGCGTTTCCAAACCTGCGCAGTATGTAGATATTTTAAAAGGCCATAACTTTTTCCATGAAGCTTTTCATTTCCGTACCATGAGTGAATTAATGAAGGGTAATGGTGGTCTGGCGGATGTCAAATACCTGAAAAAATTCCTGATCGAAAACTTGGGAGATATGACCTTTGAAGAAGCATTAAAAACTTCGGGTCTGCATATCAATATTGCGGTTGCTCCTTATGATGCCGCGCAGGATGCCCGGATCATGAATGCCTATACCTCTCCAGATGTACTGGTGTGGAGTGCGGTGCTGGCTTCTTGTGCTGTGCCGATTCTGTTCCCGCCAGTACGTCTCACCAGTAAACGTCATGATGGGCAATATACGCCTTATATGGGCGCAACACGCTGGGTAGATGGTAGTGTCCGTAGTGATTTTCCGCAGGAGAAAATGGCGCGGCTGTACAATATTAATTACACCATCGCCAGTCAGGCCAATCCGCACATTGTGCCATTTATGCAGGATGATATTTCACGCTTCCGTAAAGGGACTTTAAGCTGGCCGAAACGCATTGTACGCCGTCAGAGTGTAGTATTTACCAAAGGAATCATGGATTTTGCCCGTGAGCATGCGGGTAGTTTGCCGCCAGTTCGCCGTTTGCTAGATCATGGTTATGGCGTGGTGGATCAACGTTATTATGGTGATGTGAATATTGTGGGTAAATATAGCCTGCGTCATTATAGCTATATGCTGCAAAATCCTCGTCCGCATTTGTTCAAGGTGCTGCAACGTGAAGGTGAGCGGGCGACCTGGCCAAAAATCTCCCTGATTGAAACTCAGGAGCGGGTAGGTAAAACTATTCAGCATTGTCTGGAACTGCTAAATTATCAGCATGCTCCAGATGCCAAGCAGGAATACATTGTTACTTAACCCCGCCAATCTGCATCAGCTTAACTTCCAGCTTAAGACCAAAGCCCGAAGTCTGGGTTTTGGCCGCCGTCTTTATTATCTAGAATTTAATCCTGAGACCGGGTCAGCATTATGGTTGAAAACCCAGAATCTGGATTCAACGGCTATTTCTCAGCATGCCCAGACTGGCTTAAGTCATGAGCTGGATTTTTATGAAGCTGATGGTAGGAAAGAAGGGCAGGCTTTCATGCTTCCGCATCAAATTATTCGAAAGCCATTTCAGATTGGAAATGAATCTTTCAACCAGGCTTTGATCTTGCCTGATGCGCCAGCGCATTTTGACGTATACCCTAAGCTGTTCTCAATTCAAGAAATTCGCCAGCATATGCTACGAGCATTAGAACCGTTGATAAGCTTACAAGAACTCGGGTATCTGCATGCTGATCTCAAACGAGAGCATTTTGTCATTTATCAGAATCGGGTTTGTTTGATTGATTTTGAGCAGATGCAGCCTCTTAACTCTACCAGCCAAGCAATGAACGCAACGCCTCGTTATATGGCGCCCGAATTGTTCCAAGGGCAAGCCAAGTCGCTACAGAGCGAAGTTTATGCGCTGGGTATCATTTTTTATGAGTGGCTTACAGGGCAACGTTTAGAAGCGACAGATTATCAAGATTGGGCATTATTGCATTGTCAGCATTTTAAACCTGAGCTTCCTGCACAATATCAAGCTTTGCAAAGCCTGTTACAAAATATGCTTCGAAAGCACTCACAGGATAGATTGTCTGATTTCAAAGCCGTAAAACAGGCCTTACTTACTGAAATTGCATGAGAAAAATACAATAAATTGTATATTGTTTTTTATTTAATCAAACGAGTGGTTTTTTCTTAAAAAGAGCTTGTCAGGTGAAATTGATCCCTATAGTATACACAGCCATCGGGGACG
>NZ_JAALGV010000040.1:0-17381 GCF_011174875.1 Acinetobacter sp. GFQ9D191M | reverse complement strand
TGCCTTGTTTTTTTTTGCCTGGAATTTAAGGCTGAGCCATCTTTTAATCTCATTTTCATTATTCGCTTACTTTCGATGAGTAGATTTTAAATACTCAAACTAAGTATTAATGAAAGATGAGAAGAGGGAAGTCTTTTTAAATATCCTATTAATCAGCTGATCCAGATAATATTAAAATTAATATTCAACACCCTTTCAAATAATTTGATTCTTGGAATGAGAGGATTAAAATTAAGTGGTTTCTTTAGAAATAAGCCAGTATTTAATCATCAAAGAATTAACTGATTAATTTTTGATATAAAAACACCGAGTTGATCATAGAATCGCTTGTCAAGCGGATGCGATCGCTATAATATACACAGCCACGGGGATATGGCGGAATTGGTAGACGCACTGTGTTCAGGTCGCAGCGCCTTCTGGGCGTGAGAGTTCGAGTCTCTCTATCCCCACCATATATGAAGAAACAAGGTTAATGCCTTGTTTTTTTTTGCCTGAAATTTAGTGCGACATTTTTATTGGCTCGGCTTTTTATTCTTTGTATTGGATTCATTTATTGTTTAAACAACATGCTTGATCAAGATAAGTGAGGTTCTAGAGGTCTGATCTGCTGAGACTGAGCTAGACAAGCTTAGAGATTAAGTTCAAAGCAGTAGCAAAGAAACCTCATAAGGCCGAGTTTTCTTGTTAAATCTTATAAAAAATAAAAAAATTGCATTAACTGTTTAATTTATAGCGGAATAGGCAGTGATTGCTTGTAAAATCACTTGTCAATGACCTGCTATCTCTATAATATACACAGCCATCGGGGACGTGGCGAAATTGGTAGACGCACTGGATTTAGGTTCCAG
Source organism: Acinetobacter sp. GFQ9D191M (assembly GCF_011174875.1). NCBI lineage: Bacteria > Pseudomonadati > Pseudomonadota > Gammaproteobacteria > Moraxellales > Moraxellaceae > Acinetobacter > Acinetobacter sp. GFQ9D191M. The sequence continues at coordinate 16,533 of NZ_JAALGV010000040.1, read as the reverse complement.
CGCCGCGAGGTGTGAGAGTTCGAGTCTCTCCGTCCCCACCAATTTACTCAAGAGATTGAGTAAAATGGCCGAGTAGAGGATTGGTGTAATGGTAGCATGACGGTCTCCAAAACCGTTCGTCAAGGTTCGAATCCTTGATCCTCTGCCAAAGTTTGAAAAAAAGTCCAACACTAAGTTGGTACCCTGATGGGGACGTGGCGAAATTGGTAGACGCACTGGATTTAGGTTCCAGCGCCGCGAGGTGTGAGAGTTCGAGTCTCTCCGTCCCCACCATCAAAAGAGACAAGGTTGATGCCTTGTTTTTTTTTGCCTGAAATTTTTTAAATGAAAAAAAGCCCATCGAAATGGGCTGATTATAGGAATAAGAGAATTTTACTCAAATAAAAGGGTAAATCATGAGTGCATTGATTAATTAAATTTAAGCTTTCAGATGATCTTCAAACTCCTCACCCAGTTGCATGGCCAATGCATTACCTGAAAGATCACAAGTCACCAGACCATATTCTTTTTTAAAACTGAAACTAAAACCACGATTGTCTGCCAGGGTGCGAACCGAATACCCCAATTTTTCTAACCAAAGTCTAAATGCGAGAACGTTTTTTGCTTTAACCACTTTTTTCACGACATAACTCCTTCATCAGTTAAATCATAGATAAGGGTGAGAATTTTCGTTTTAAAGGGCAAATACCCTTATTTAAATTAATTTAATTGAATTTGCGGATTTAATGAACAAGATAATATAGACGAAATATAAGGTTTTTTATCTAAGTCTATGTTTTTTAATATTTTCAAGATGTTGTAACTAAATATTTTAATTTTAAGCCTAAATAATTTTTCGAATAGTTATTAATATTCAAATATTTAAATCAATAATTGTTTATTTGTTATTCATTTTAAATTAGGAATTAGCGTGGTTTAAGGTTTTAGAGTTTGAGTAAGGCTTAAAAATATACAATCCAGCAAAGCTTCCGAGTATTCAGGTCATGGTTTTAGGCTCAACCCTTTATACTGGCATTGATGTAATTTAAATAAGATTGATGATGACTGAATTAAATATTGAGCAGTACGTCAAACAGCAAATTGAACTTATGCAGCAACAAGGGCAGGAGGCTGTGGCTGTGATGCTGGGCCATGAAGACTGGCTGGATTTTTCAGTGCAGTCCAAGGTGGCGTATACGCCATTCGGCAGTGCGCGTCGTTATCAACCTGCTTTGGGTGGATTATTGCTGGTCAGGATTGATGAAATGAATGCGGTACAAGTGGTCACCCAGCAAGAACTGGATGACTATGCTCAGAAGCATCAGCTGCTCTAAGCAGCTATAGTTTAAAACGAGTCTTTCATCACGCGTAAATGTTGAAACTCTTCGACACTGTCTGCGCGTAAAAAAGGATTGGTTTCCAGTTCTGCTGCAATCGTACTGGGTAAGGTGCATTGTCCTAGCATGCGCATACGCTCAACCTGTTCGAAACGCTCCAGAATTGCTGGATTATCTGGTTCTACATGTTTGGCAAACTGTGCATTCGACAGCGTATATTCATGCGTGCAATAAACCTGAGTACGTGGCGGTAGGGCAGCCAAGCGAGCCAGAGAGTGATACATCTGCTGATAAGTGCCTTCAAATACCCGTCCACAGCCCATGGCAAACAGGGTATCGCCACAGAACAGTACATCAATGGCATCCAGGAAATACACAATATGGCCTAGGGTATGACCCGGTACGGCAATAATCTGTACCTCAACACCATGAAAACTGAACTGGTCGTCATGTTCAAGTGGATGGTCAATAAACGGAATTTTTTCCAGCTCAGCTTTTGAGCCATATACCGGTAATGATTGCTTTTGAATTAAATCCGGAACGCCCCCGATATGGTCTTTATGCCAGTGGGTGAGCCAGATCTGACTCAGCTCAAGTCCATGTTCGGTACAGTAATCCTGAACTAGCACAGCTTCAGTGGGATCAATGACCACGACCTGATGCGTCGGTGTATGTTCAAGTAACCAGATATAATTTTGTAATGAGTTTTTGACATCAATACAGTGGATTTTAAACGGTATCATAAGACATCAGACCAAACAGATATTATGGATAAAGTAGCATAAATTCAGGCAGTCTGACTGTGGTCAAAGCTGCCTGTTTGCAAGAATTTTTTATATGATTTGTTTAAAAAGATCAGTTATTTATTCTGCATCTTTTACTGCGACAGCTTCGCCAATGGTATAGAAGTGGCCGCCGGCGACATGATGAATACTTTTCCATTCATCGCTGACTTCATGATAGTACCAGTGTCCATCACAGAACACCCGGTCATCAGCATAAGCGGCAATGACCTTACCAATAAACAGATCATGGGTCTGCTGGTTATGTGGCTCGGAAATCAGCTCACATAAAATCCATGCGGCACAACCCTCTACAACCGGAATCTCTTGATCTGCGAATTTGAATAACTGCACACCGGACTGCTCCAGTTTGTTTGGGTCATTGTACAGACTCAATGTTCCCAGGCTATAGACCATTTCCAGCTGTTTGAGGGTGGGAATCTGCAGGGCAAAGTAGCCTGAATTTTCAATTATTTTTCGGGTCTTGGTGCTTTTATCCAGCACTACGGTGACTTTTGCTGGACTAAATTCGAGTGCACATGCCCAAGCAGCGGCCATGACATCAGTGTCTTGCCCATCATTGGCAGATACCAGTACTGTTGGACCATGCGTAATCAGGCGATAGGCTTTTTCTAAAGGTACAGTTTGAATATGTGAATTGTTCATAAAGAACCTTAATGAGTGAAAAGGGAGAAAAATAAATCATCTGATCCACAGCATATAAAATTCCTCTTCTGGAAAAAAGCTTTTAAACTAAACACCTACATACAGGAGTAAAGAAAATGAAAATGTACCAGGTGGATGCTTTTACGACGTCTCTATTTAAGGGAAATCCTGCTGCAGTCATCGTGCAGGATGCTTGGCTGGATGATCACCTGATGCAGAATATTGCCCTGGAAAATAATCTGTCTGAGACCGCTTTTGTCAAAGTGCTGGATGCAGAAAATTATGAAATTCGCTGGTTTACGCCGACCAAGGAAGTGGATTTCTGTGGACATGCCACATTGGCCAGCAGCTTTGTATTATTCAAGGATTTTAGCTCTGCAAAAACCATTTATTTTCATGTCAAAGATCTGGGCATTTTTACAGTATGCCAGGATGAGGATGGCAAAATCCGGATGAATTTCCCGATCCGTCAGCCTGAACTCATCACAGATTATCCGGAAGCTTTAAGACAGGCCCTGACGAAACCTTTTAAAAACGTTTATCTGAATACACAAGGTTATATTATTGAATATGAATCAGTGCAGGATGTATTAGAAGAGCAACCCAATATTGAATTGCTGAAGCAGCTGAATGGAAAAAGAACCGCGATTACAGCGGCGGGTCCATTACTGGATGTCGCGATTACCGCTGGTGATACGCAATATGATTGCATATCACGTTATTTTGCACCGAGTAACGGGATTAATGAAGATCCGGTAACGGGTTCAATTCATACCGGGATTGCACCGATCTGGGCGGAGAAATTAAATAAAACTGAACTGGTGGCTTATCAGGCTTCTCAGCGTGGCGGTGTATTGTATTGCGCATTAGAAGAACAAGACCGCATTGAGATTTCAGGTTATGCCAAACTGTTTATGCTGGCCGAACTTTATATTTAATTAATATACTCAATAAAATACCGTGAAATTGCGCGGTATTTTATTTGGCTTCTCATAAAATAGACTATTCATAATAAAGACTTTTCTCTAAGATCAGAGTAACTGTAAATAAAAATTCACACTTAAAAATTTGGATGAATAATGCAAATACGCTTTAAACGTTTAAGCTTGGCGATTTTATTATCTGGCTGGACAGCGGCCAGTTTTGCACAGCCGGCATTGGTGAAAACAGAACAGAATATCGAAGAATATCGACTGGAAAATGGCTTAAGAATTATTCTTGCGCCCAATGATAAAGAAAATAAAGTGTTTATGAATACGGTTTATCTGACCGGTTCACTGAATGATCCTCAGGGCAAAGGGGGCCTGGCGCATCTGCTTGAACATCTGGCGTTTAAAGGCACGGAAAATGTGAAGGGAGATGAGTTTCAGCGCCGTCTGGATCAATATACCTTAATGACCAATGCTAGTACTGACTATTACTCAACCAAATATACCAATGTGATTCGTCCTGAGCAGACTGCGGTCAATGAAGTGATTTTCCTTGAAGCAGAACGCATGGACAAGCTGGTCCTGCAAGAAAAGTATGTGCCGACTGAAATTGATATCGTGAAACGTGAGCGTGAAATCCGTCTGGATCAGCCATTTTCCGTACTGATGGATCAGGTATTTAAATCAGCTTATGGCAATCAGTATCTGGGGCGATTACCGATTGGCGATTTGAACGAACTGCAATCGATCAAGATGCAGGAGCTGAACCAGTTTTATCGTCAGTGGTATGCACCGAATAATGCCCTCATGGTTATTTCAGGCAAATTTAATAAGGCAGAAGTGCTGAAGCAGATTGATACCCATTTCAGTCCGATCCAGTCTCGCAAAGTGCCTGAAGCGGTAAAAGTGCCTGCGCTAAAACCTGAACAGATCAAACAACGTGAATTTACCGTACAAAAAGGTAGTGATCTGGCCAAATTTAATATTTATCTGAACCAGTCAGAAGAAAGTATTAAAACCACGCTGGCCATGTCTCCAATCTTATATACCTTGCAACCTAGCGGACACCTGTATCAAAGTCTGGTCGAGACGGGTAAGACCACTACAGTGCAGTCTATGACCTGGCTCGATAAGGATTTTAATCTGGTCTTTATGGGTGCCATCTATGCGCCAAATCATCAAGTCAAGCAGGTTGAGCAGGGCTTGATTCAGGGTGTAGAGCAGAGCCAGCCATTTAACGAAACCGAATTAAACCGGGCTAAAAGTCTAACCCGAAACCAGGCGGACAATGTTAAAAACAGCGCAACCGCTTTAGGTTCGCGTTTAAGTGAATATGTAGTGGCTTATTCAGGTGACTGGAGCCAGTATTTCAAAGATCTGCAAGCCATAGAAAAGCTGGATGTCAATCAGATCAATCAGGTGTATAAGGCATTCTTTAAGCCAGAATATCGTATTTCTGGCAATATCTTGCCGACACCAGAAGATCAGAAAAAAGCACAGGAGTTGCCCCAGACTGAAGTGCCGGCTCAAACTCTGGACCAGCAGGCTGAAGCAGCAGAACCGCTGAAAGATGTCAGTGTCTATCAGGCAGAAGTAAAGCAGTATGTGGCGCAGTCCAAGCAATATTTACAGGCTAAGGACAAGCAGATTCAACGGGGCAAACTGAAGAATGGTATTAAATACGCTTTATTCCCGACCCAGACTCAGGATGACAAAGTTTATGCCACTATTGCACTTAATTTTGGTACGGCACAAAGTTTGTTCAATAAAGGCGAGATTCTGGATCTGACAGCTTACTTACTACTGCGTTCTTCTGAAACCCAGAGCTTGCAACAGATTGCCGATAAAATTATTGAGTCTGGTGGTTCAGCCACGGCCAGTTCCTCTGAAAATGGCATGAGCATTCAGATAAGTGCCAAAAAAGAGAAGTTTGAAGAGTTTTTCCAGTATGTACTGGATGTGCTCAATAAACCGGCCTTTGAGCAGAGTCAGTTTGACCTGATTAAAGGACAAAGCCTATCTGCGTTAGACCGTCCTTATACTGAGCCCAATATGGTGGCAGGCCTGACCATGTCCCGCGCGACCGAGATTTATCAGCCGGGTGACCTTCGTTATCATTTTGAACCTGAACTGGCGAAAAAACAGATTCAGGCTGCTACTCGTGAACAGGTCGTAGCGCTGTATCAGCAGTTCTTTAATACGCATCATGCCCAGATCGCAGTGACCGGGGAATTTAATCCGAAGTCCGTGAGCAAAGTCCTCAAAAATAACTTTGCGAGCTGGAAAGCGAAGCAGCCTTATGAGCGCTTAAGTGGTCAATATACAGTTTATCCGGCACAGAAAATCCATGCGTTGTCTGAACAGCGTGAGTTCGGTCATTATCGGGCTGTCATGACATTCCCTGTCGGTGCAGAACATGTAGATTTACCAGCCATGCTGGTCTTCCGACATATTCTGGGTGATTCTCAGTTGTCTTCACGTTTAGCACAGGAACTGCGTGAGAAAAATGCGCTGGTTTATGGCTTCAGTGCCAATGCTCAGTATGATGAATGGATTGATTCAGGCGCATTAGGCATTCAGGCAAATTATACGCCTGGCCGATCAGCACAGGTGTCACAAGCTGTGCATAAGGTATTGAATGAGCTTCTGGCCAAAGGGGTAACTGAGCAGGAAGTTGAAGCGGCGAAAGCCACGATTTTGAAACAGCGCGTCACTGCACTAGAAGATGATCGCCGTATTCACAGCATGCTGATTCCACAACTGGAAAAAGATCGTAATCTGATCTATCGGGAGAAACGTGATCAGGCGATTGCCAAGCTGACCAAGGCAGATGTCGATGCCGTTATCAAAAAATATGTTAAACCGGATCAATTGGTCGAAGTCATGGCGGATCAGTATGGGAAAGAAGTGAAATAAACTCTGTAATTTTTTATAAGTCTATGACGGTCTCTTTTCATTTTAAATAAATGTTTAGATGTCTATATGGCTACTTTTGCTTCGGCAAAAGTAGCCAAAACCATTTGTCATCCGCAAAACTCGTCCACCACCTTCACGAAATAAATTTATTGTAGAAACAATCCTCTTATGATGTAGTCCTACCTCAACCAGTTACGGATGACGTTTCCGCGTATTTATGAGCATGAAAAATTTTAAAAATTAAAATTTTAATCTATTTGTTGATTCAGTTTTAATTAATAAGAGTTCTATAAACGATAAAAGCGTTTCGCATTTTCATAAAAAACCGGCTTTACAGCATGTTCGTCATAGTTCTGCACAATATCGCTAAAGGCATCAATGATGGTGACCAGATCTGTGCTGACACGATCCATCGGGAAATTCGAAGCAAACATGATGCGATCTTTAGCGAAACATTGTAGGGCATGCTGGATCAATGGAGCCGCGAGCTGAATCAGTTCATCTTTTTTTGCCAGTTTTCGATCTAAATGAAAACGGTGACCGAGTACAGGCATAAACAGACCGGAGATTTTGCTATACACATTCGGACATTTTGCCAGTTCAGCCAAGTCTTCTTTCCAAGTCTGAAAAATATAGTCTCGCTGCTGTGCTGTTTGTCCTGTTGCTTTACCGACTTTCCCAAAGATGCCGGCAGGTGTGCCCAAGTGATCCAGCACAATCGGCGTTTCAGGAAATGTTTTGGCCAGATGGGCCACATCAGAAATTTGGGTAGAATAAACCCAGGCATCAAAACTTAAATTGGCTTTGGCTAATTCCTCAAATCCTTTCAGAAATTTCTTATTGCAGTATAAATGCGGTTCATCGGTCCAGGCATGAATGCCTTTATCGGCATGGAACGATGCCATTTTACGAATACCACGTAATTTCGGCGAAACTTCCTGATGTAATTGCAGCAGCTGTTTAAAGTTTTTTTGACGAAGATCAGCTGTAGCCACAATGCCGCCTAGCTGAATATTCTGTTCAGCAAAAGGCAGCCCGGCAATAAACCTGGTTTCATTAACCACGCCAGTACCTTTATGCTCATGCCAGCTTGCTTCTATATGAACAATCTGTTCCACCTGATAATGACCGATGTCACGTTTATAATTTTCAGGTAGGTAAGGCGCGGTCAGATGTTCGGTCAGACCAATGGTATCGATCACCGCTTTGGGCTTGATCAGTCGCACCATTTTGTTCAGCAGTTTGGGATGTTTGCCAAATAATTTTACGGCTGAGGCTGCGGCATGCGGTGTGGTATAAGGGTCCCATTGATGAATATGCGGATCTATAATCGGAAAGGGCAGTTGTTGCATGATATTTTTGGTCATCGTTTAATTTTTATTCATTTTTTATAGGATGAATCCAGTATTAAAGTCAAATTAAAAATCAAAGATTTAAAAAAAGCCCCGTAGGGCTTTCATTAATGATCGTGGTCGTGTTGATGCTTGTTGGCATGAAACTCTTCATTACGACGGAAACGTAAATAGTTCTCAAACTGCTCACAGTATTCATCGTAGTTATCTTCCAGCATCATCTGAAATTGCTGCAGGATATAAGACATGACCTGATCTTTAGCGTCGCGCATCTCGTTGCCATCTTTGAAATTGTTGGCAGCGACCCAGGTATTAAAGCGGGCAGTACCAAACAGCATTGCAGCGCTAACTTGACCACGTTTTTCTGCCGGGTTTTCCTGAGAGCCTTTTTCTACACGGCTAAATTCGTTGGCCTGTTTAATAAATTCATCAGCACGTTCAAAGAATGCAGCATTTAACGCTTCTTCTTCGGTTACATCGGTTGCTTCAATCTTTTGAACCATGAATTTTTCCTGATAATAAAATCTTAATCACTAATTATAGGCAAAGCCTTGCAGAAACTAAACCTTTGCCTTAATCTAAAAATAGCCTAAGCAATAAAAATGTAAATCTCATGCAAGATGCAATTGCTGTACAGAGTCTGAAAAGTGATATTGCCTTATTACGCCAGAATATCTGGCCACCAGCAAATCTGGCCAATGTGGAAGGATTGCCAATTTATTATGGCACCAAGTCGCAGGTCGAAGAATATTACAAGCAATGGCTGGGTCTGATTGAAAGGGCACAAGACCTGTTTCAGCCTTTTATGGAAGATGAAGTTCTGGATGCGATTCATTTGCCAAGCCATTTGAATCTGCCTTTATTCTATTTTCATGTGGACCGCATCCGGATTAATAAAACCCGCGCCAAAGAATCCAAGACTTTTCGAGGCATTGCTAGTCTGATTGAAAAATGTGGGCAATTTGAACCGGAACAGATTCAGGCCATGCAACGCTGGCTAGACAGTGATGAGACAGCGGCACTTGTGGCACATCGTGAATTTGTAGATCTGCGTACTTATGTATTCCAGCATGGTCAAAGTGAATACACCCGGACTCGGTTCTATGTGAATGGCATCGTCCTCAGTGTCGAACCACATTTTGAACTGGTTGATGCCCGTGATAAGCCGCGTAAGCAGCGCAGCGATAGTTATAGCGATCCATTAGCTGATAACAATACCTGGAAAGTATATGGAAAATATCGCTAGAGCAATTTTGTCTATTTATCTCTTACCAGAATGGCTGGGTGTGAGAAAATTTTTGTAACTGCTCGGCAGCCTGTTCCGACAGATGCTGCTGTTCTGCGGTGAGCCAGCCGATGACAAACCATGCCTTGGAATGTTTTTTGGCATAAGGCCTATACAGGCTTTCTGCGACAAACAGGTCATTATAATGACCTAAAGTCTCCTGTAAGGGCTTTAACGCTTTCAGATATCTTTTGATTTCCTTTTCCGGAAACAGGCTTTGCAGAAATTCCACATTATAACGCAAGCGTTTAACCCGCTTGCGGGTTCGGTGGCGTGATTCAATATCCAGTTCCTGATAATTCTCTGCATCTGCACAGACTTTCTGATGCAGTTTGCTGAGTCCTTTACACAGGAGTTTATGCGAGGACTTTTGCTGGTTTGCACTCTGATCCTGACTAAATTGTAGTAGCTCCAGTATCAGCTCCATCGTAGCTGGCTTTCTGAATAATTGGCTAATATCTGCCTGATCCTGTTGGGCTGGAGGCAACTGCAATACTGGTGAACCCGCAGCTTCTAGCTGAGGAAGCAGACTTTCAGCTAAAGCATCGCGATCCCGAGTAGAGCCTAATTGCTGGAAGATATTGCGTAACTGATCCTGCCATTCCTCTGGCAAATCCTGATGATAGGGCTGGAAGATTTTTAAGGCACTGCGTAAACGCCGGATAGCGACGCGGGCTTGGTGCACATGGTCACTATTGTAATTCTCTAGCGCAATCGCCGTCGCATTGGGAAACAGGTGCGTCAGACAGTTGGTGATAATTTTTTGCAAGATATGATGAATATCGTCTTTAGCTGCGAGCTGTAAAGTTGTTTGATGCTGAACAGGGAGATCAATTGCATTATTTAACAAGGCATAACCACGCTCGGACTTGCTGCGTACATCTATCCATAACTGATAACGTTGAATCCAGGGTTTAACAAAATCAATTAAGTCATCAAGTTTGCCACTTTTGAGCTCAAATTCAACTTCATAAATATCCAAGGTCTGGCCATTAGAACGAATCTCACCTCTATCCAGTGCAATTTCAATCTGACTTCCTCGGTAATTTTCAATCCAGAGATCCCGCTCTACATCAGTTTCAAATTGTAGAGTCAGAGACGTATCTAGGGTGTGAAGTGCCTGTTTTAGAATCTTCCGAGCCTGTTTATGCTTGGCATAAGCTTTTAAATCACAGTTGTCCGGTGCGGTATCCAGTCTTTCTTCCAGCTCAAAGCGTTCAAATTGATGCTGGCTCGGTGCTTTTAAGGTCTGAAACCATTGCTGATCTTCCAGACGCTGCCGGAGTGCAATTTTGTGCTGCTGTAACTGCTGATCGGCAGTATCAAAGTATTTGGCACATAAATGATGTCGAGTTGGCCCGTACTGCTGAAAATCTTGTTCGAATTGGTGACGTATACTTTGCGGAATCTGGAATTTGAGTTCGATTTCTGCCATCGGGCCATTCCTTCTCGATGAAGCTCATAACAATCAATATAGACCAAACAACAAAAGTATTGTGATGTGCTTGTGCAACAAAAAGCACGCCGTAGCGTGCTTTGAAAGTCAGTTAAATACTTATTTAAGAAATTTGCGGCTGACCAGAAACTGTTCTGTCGCTTCCAGTAAGCGCTGCGCATAGACTTCCTGCTTGGCAGTCAGCCAACCCAACACAAACCAGTCACTGGCTTCCAGCTCGGTCTGTTGAATATAGGCTGCAGAAGAGGCCAGCGTCTGATATTCATTTGCTGCTTGCTGCGCATCATTGAGTGCCTTGCTGTATTTTTGCAGGTTTTTGACATCATAAATCGTGGTCAAAATTGGGAAGCTGAATTTTAATTCCTGAATGCGAATTGCTAGCTGATCCAGACTCTCAAAATTGGTAATATCAGTCTGGTTCATCTGTTCCTGCAAGACTTTGTATTGTTGCTGCAAGGTAGTTTGCGCTGCAAATTTTAATTCCAACGGTTTTGCTTCATCTGTACTTAAGCTGAAGATCAGCAATTCCAGATAGTGATGCACATTTTGGGTGGATTTCACCAGATTGCCCAGCTTCTCTTTGGCATAGAGAATATCTTTAGTCAGGTTCTCTGCGGTTGTAGGATTTTGCAGGAAGCCAGCCAGAGTGTTCTGCATGTGCTGTAAATGTTGCAGATGTTCAAACTGCTGTTTAAAGGCAGACAGCTGATGAGCCCATTTGTCTGAAACCTGAGTATGCCAATCTTTAAACAAAAGTAGGGTCAGATAGAGATGATCCAAGGCCTGTTGTGCCTGATCAATATGTTCCTGCTCTGCCACTTGCGCGGAGATTGCCGCAATATTGGGCAACAGGTGCTGCATTTGCTGGGCCACCAGATGACACAGGTTTTTGCCTGCACTATCTTTTTTGCTGATCTGGAATTCTTTGGCAAAAGTAGCGGGACTTACATTCTGATGAGTCGCTAACAAATTCCCAATTTCAGCCTTACTACGTACATCCAGCCACAGCTGATATTTTTTGACCCATTCAAAACTAAAGGCCAGCAAATCCTGAATTGAACCATGCTTTAACTCGAATTCAACTTCATGCACTTCCTGTTCAGCATGAGGCGTGCGAATACAGCCGATATCCAGGCTGACTTCGATTGATGTGTTTTCATATTCAATCACGCGCAAGGTACGGGCAATATCGGTTTCAAACTGCAATTGCAGCTGGTCAAACTGATCACCTAAAGCACGATTAAGCAAGGTTTGCGCTTCAGCAGACTGCTGGTAAATACTCAGGTCCAGCTCAGGAGAATATTCTAATTCACCCAGATCATGATTATGCTCGAAACGTTCAATGTGGCTTTTGCCTGCCGCTTTTAACGTCTGAACCCAACGACTGCCTTCTAATCGTTGGCGTAGGGCAATTCCATGCTGGGCCAGTTGACGGTCTGCAGTATCATAGTATTTGGCTTGAAGCAGGATCTGTTGAGATTTCTTGGGATCAAGTGCCTTAAGCAGGGCAGTACGGCGTGCCGCGGGAATCTGGAACTTGAGTTCAACTTCAACCATGATAATCATCCTGTCTATTCAATTTATTGAAAAATATTAAAAAATAAATTGAATTTTTATTCGCTTGCATGAAATTCCGATATGAAACGGAAATATTTTTTAGACTTTTGAGCGGCTGATTGTAACGAAAAACCAATCTGATGTAAGACTTGACCGATTGAAAAAAATGGAAATGGAAAAATTAAAATGCTGATCTCATTCGCTGGTTTCTACTGAAAGCATGACAATTCAATATCTAAGCCAAATTCAGGTACAGAATTACATGAAAATAAAGGTACTTTTAATTGCCTAAATTATGCGCTAAGGTGAAGAAAAAAGATCAGGATGATGATAATGAATGCACAAGTGCAGCCGAGCAATGAGATTGCAGAACTGACTTCTCCACAAATGCCGATTCATGACTATCATGAGTTTTACCGGTTTTATCTAACCGAGCATCGCCATATTATGAGCCGCCGTTTGCATGTCGCAGGTAGCAGTATCGGTTTATATTTTTTTAGCAAAGCCCTTCATCAGCGTAAAGCTAAATATCTGGCCTATGGACTACTCTCAGGTTATGCCTGTGCCTGGATTGGTCATTTCATTTTTGAAAAGAATAAACCGGCCAGCTTTAAACAGCCGCTATACAGTTTTATTTCAGACTGGCGTATGTTTGCCGATGTATTACGTGGTAACCTGAGCCTGGTCGATCGTAAGCACGACAAAATTCCAAGTTAGGGCTTATGACGTTTTATCGGATTTATGCTTAAGTATTGCAATAAAAACGATAAAAACACTTGCAAGTGTAGAGTTATTATTCTATTAATTATTTTATTGCTTATTCAGTATTTTATCAAAGAGTATAATTCACTGAATAAATCAGTTTTCCAAGCCTGGAGCGACCTTCTCCGGGCTTTTTTTATATTTAAAAAAATAGAAAGATCTGCATTGACGTATTTTTAATTTATCTGAATGATTTAGAAAATATTCACGAGATGAATGAACCAAGTTTGAGAGATAAGATGGTCAGTTCTGCTTAGATGGGTCGATCCTTTCTAGCTTTGACACGTCTCCCCATAAACGGTTTACCCAAAGCTAGAAAGGATCTGGTAGATAAAACACAGCTTTTGCTTTTCTATTTATGTGTTGTGTTCGAACTTATTTAAATCCTTTAATGCATGTAGACCTATCCCTGAAATTGGGTATTTTGAAGTTTTCTTTAAGTTTTGTGATTAATGGTATTCAAGCAATTTTATACACAGGAATCGTAAAATCCGGACATAAAAAAATCGCTTTCAGAATTTTGCAACTTCTCCACTAAGTTATCTGCAAAATCCTAAAAGCGTTTGTCGGAGGGCGTAAGCATTAACACTTTATTATTATTGTTATAAAACCATTAAAACGTAAATTCTGGCAGCCGCCTATCACTGAAAATAGGGATATTGATCAATCACCTGTATAAAAAGTACAAATAATAATCTAATACCTGAATCGGGTATTATTCAGTGTTTAGGATGGGGAAACTCGCCCATTTATGCCTATAATAGCGTATGTATTTTGAATGGCGGCAGTCATGCGCGGTTTATATTTAATTACCAATGATGATCCTATTGAGCTTCTTCTGGCGAAACTTGAAGGTGCAATGGCGACTTATGAAGTTGCGGTACTTCAGTATCGTCGTAAAAAAGTAGCGAAAGAAGATCAGGCTTACGAAATCGAATATATGAAACAAATGTGTGAACAGTATAAAGTTCCATTTGTGATTAATGACGATTTGGAAACTGCAGTAAAATATGGCGTAGGCGTGCATTTGGGTCAGGATGATGGTTCAATCCAGGAAGCTGTTGAGCGTTTGCCTAAAAATGTATTGATTGGCCGCAGTTGTAATAACTCACTTGAGCTTGCTGAACAAGCCATTGCTGATGGGGCTAATTATGTAGCCTTTGGCGCGATCTATGCGACTGATACCAAGCCAGAAGCAGGTAATATTGGTCTGGAAACCTTAAAACAAGCCAAAAGTAAATTAAATGTACCGATTTGCGCTATTGGCGGTTTGACGGTGGAAAACGGCAAAGAAGTCATTGAAGCCGGTGCAGATCTTTGTGCAGTTATTAGTGATGTCTTAGGTCGCTCAATGTCGACTGTCGGTCAACGTGTATATGACTGGTCGGAACTATTTGCTGAACAAGCTTAATTTTTATTTCTTATTGTATTTTTGAGTTGAGTGATTCTCATGAGTTTATCTCCAAAGCAAGAACAACTATTTAAACAAGCCAATAAACATATTCCGGGTGGTGTTAACTCACCTGTACGTGCTTTCAATGGCGTGGGTGGTACGCCTATCTTTATCGAGAAAGCACAAGGTGCTTATCTGTACGATGTCGATGGCAAGCGCTATGTGGACTATGTGGGTTCATGGGGCCCAATGATTCTGGGTCATGCGCATCCATCAATCATTAAAGCGGTGCAAGATGCAGCTGTTGATGGTTTAAGCTTTGGTGCACCAACCGTGCATGAAACCACTTTGGCAGATATCATTTGCGACATCATGCCATCCATTGAATTGGTACGTATGACGAATTCTGGTACTGAAGCGACCATGACTGCGATTCGTCTGGCACGTGGTTATACTGGTCGTGACAAGATCGTAAAATTTGAAGGTTGTTATCACGGTCACTCTGACTCGTTGCTGGTAAAAGCAGGTTCTGGCTTGTTAACTAAAGGCGAAGGTGAAGCGACTTCTGCGGGTGTACCTGCTGATTTTGCCAAACATACTTTAACTCTTCCTTATAACGACATCGCCACTTTAAAAGAATGCTTTGCCAAGTTCGGTTCAGAAATTGCCGGTGTAATTGTAGAGCCAGTAGCAGGAAACATGAATCTGGTGAAACCGATTGATGGTTTCCTGCAAGCGATACGTGATGTCTGTGATGAACATGGTTCAGTCTTCATCATTGATGAAGTGATGACAGGTTTCCGTGTCGGTCTAGGTGGTGCTCAGGCACATTATGGCGTAACTCCTGATTTAACGACTTTGGGTAAAATTATTGGTGCGGGGCTGCCAGTCGGTGCTTTTGGCGGTAAGCGTGAAGTGATGGAATGCATCGCGCCACTAGGTAACGTGTATCAGGCAGGTACTTTGTCCGGTAACCCGCTAGCAATGCGTGCCGGGATCGAGATGTTTAAACATCTGCGTGAGCCAGGTTTTTATGAAAAACTGACTGCTCAACTTGAAAAACTTCTTGCAGGTTTACAAGCAGCTGCGGATGAAGCCGGTATTCCATTCAAGACCCAGCAAGTGGGCGGCATGTTTGGCCTGTACTTCACTGATCAAGAAGACATCACCAGCTTTGATTCAATGCTGAAATGTGACGTAGAAGCTTTCAAGAAATTCTTCCATGGCATGTTAAGTCGTGGTGTGAACCTGGCTCCATCTGCATTTGAAGCAGGATTTATTTCAGCTGCGCATAGTGATGAAGATATTGAATTTACGATTCAAGCGGCTAAAGAAACTTTTGCTGAAATGAAAGGGTAATACAACCTCTCCCTAACCCTCTCCTAAAAGGAGAGGGAACATAAGCCCGAATTCGTTCGGGCTTATTTTATTCTTTTAATTAGACCGCAAAGATTTGAAATTGATAAATTAGAAATTGGATAGTTGAATGAAAACTAAACATTATTTGACCTTAAGCGATGCTGAGTTTTTATTAAATCAGGCCTATGAATATGCGCTAGAAAATGGCTTTAATGTCAGTATTGCTGTCGTTGATGAAACTGGTAATTTGCTGGCAATGAAGCGTATGGATGAGGCTTCACCGATGACAGCAAACCTGTGTCTGGAAAAAGCACGTTGTTCTGCCATTAGTCGCCGTCCGTCCAAGCTGTTTGAAGATATTATCAAAGGCGGTCAAATGGGCTTTCTGACGATGGATACTTTTTCTGGGATGTTAGAAGGTGGTGAGCCGATTCTGTATCAGGGTCAGTTGGTTGGTGGGATGGGGGTTTCTGGCGTGAAGTCTTTCCAAGATGCTGCGATTGCACAGCAGGCGATTGAGAAGTTTTTGGCACTACAAAATTAGGTGTTTGTATTTGGAAAATACAAAATTATAGTGAGTATGAATAAATTTAACAAAACCCGAGTTAGTTTGCTTGGGTTTTTATTAGATTCTAAGATTATAAATAACCCGAATCCTGCTTAAGCCGATGACTTCATAATTTGAATTGTTGGCTTATTTTTATGGATCAGTTGATATGCACACAAGGGCGCGTAAATTCCTCCTAGAAATCCATGAACA
>NZ_JAALGV010000004.1:0-13350 GCF_011174875.1 Acinetobacter sp. GFQ9D191M | reverse complement strand
AGGTGAGTTATGTTGTTGCATACGCACACATAACTGACAAATATCTGCACATTCTAGACAACGTTGAATACATTCACGCATCATCTCTAAATCTTTTTCTTTTAAACAAGAAGTTGCACATTCAGTACAAATAAGTGAACAGTTTGTACATGCAGAAATACACGCTGAAAATTCCGTATTAATCATTTTTTACTCTCAACTTATATAATCAAAGAAATAATTAAAACATAATCTTTTTCTACTAATTATTTTAAATTATTAGTAAATGTAATACATAATGTTAATTTATATGAATAATGTTAATTTTAACTAAATATTATTTATATTCCAAATTATTAAAAAACAGTTTTTAATTAGGATAGATGATCAAGTATCAAAAGCAGCTATTCTTAAAATAACTGCAATAATTTTATCACTTTAAAAATAGATTTTCCCTCTATTTAACATAATGGGCGTTATACGAAACGCCTTTTTAAATAGTATTATTTATCAAATAGTTAACTCAATAAATCCAAAACCCCAAAGATCAAAAAACAGACGTTTTAACAACTCGTGTGTTTTTTAAGCAACTTTGTAATCTTTCGCTAATAAAATCGTCTAAAAAATGCTCAATTTTGGCATTTTCCCAATGTTCTCAGCTCTTCCAGGGCGAAAACTATCCCCAATTACTGTGGATGAAATTTAGGCTATTTTGTACGCTTTGGCTCACATAAAACTCGGCCCTTTGCGGCTATCCAGGATAGGTGAATTTTCCTATGATGAAGTCATAGAGAACAGGATGTTCCAAACAACAAGAATAAGAAAGATCGCACCAGGAGCGTGAGGTAAGACAGGAGTCATACCTAGCAACCCAATATGAGAAACCCCGGCAGGATGCTGGGTTTTTTTTATTTCTTAAATTACCTATCAGATTTCGATGTATACATCTCATAATTTGGTTGTTTATATGATTTGTATCATGTTATATAAAATAGGAAAAAATAACTTCACTATAAGGAAATCATGAAAAAAAAAATCATCTACCTAGCAGGAGCTATGACCATAGTTTTACTAGTAGCGGTGATTAAACATGAAAATAAAGTAAAGAGGGATGAGCAATTGAGATATTTAGATTCCATAATATCTAAGCAACCTTAATAAAATTGCGTTTATGTTTAGACATATCAGCTCATATAAAAGCCATTATTTAACATAAAGTCTCTTATACGAAATAAAAATGTAAGCCCAAAGTAGAAATGTCCGGTTTCTCCAAAGCAAAAATGTAACTTTTAGCCAATAAAGTTGATCAAAAAACATTCGTTTTTGCATTTTTTCCTGATTTCTCAAGGGTCACAGTTCAGAAATAATCCCCAATTTCTGCGGACAACTCTTGGGATAAAAATCTTGCATTATGTATTCGATCGAATACAATATACTGAGAAGAAAAGGAATCCTCATGATTGAAATTAAACGTCTACCAGAATTTGATGAATGGTTGGATGGCATTAAAGACAATATGACCCGCATTCGCTTGAGTCGCCGATTAGATAAGGTTCAACGTGGGAACTGGGGAGACATTAAACCTCTCCAAGATGGTGTTTGGGAAATGAGAGAGTTCTTCGGTTCAGGATGGAGGATGTATTACATCCAACATGGTGACGTAGTGATTGTAATGCTTGGTGGCGGAGATAAATCAACTCAACAACAAGACATCAATCGTGCAGTCAAATTATCAAAAACGTTGGAGGATTAAAATGGTTAAAGTAGCTGATTTACCAAGTTTTGATATGGCTGAGTCACTCAAAACTGAAGAAGATATTGTAATGTACCTCAATATGGTTCTTGAAGAAAATGATCCTGCTGAATTAGCGCACGCACTTGGTGTAATTGCTAAAGCAAGAGGTATGACCCAAATTGCGAAAGAAGCAGGTATTGGACGAGAAGCCCTTTACAAAGCACTTCGTCAAGATTCAACGCCTCGTTTTGATACGATCAACCGTGTTGTAAATGCTTTAGGTTTAAAATTGACAGTTCAACATACTTAAAATTTAAAAAATATAATAAAAAAATGGGAGTTTAAGGCTCCCATTTTTTACTATATAACGCCCATTCCATTGAATCAAAAAACTTAATTTCAATATGCCTCATTATTTTATAAAAAGTAGAGTAATGACGAATACATTTAATAATGCTGAATGGCTGGTTAAAAAAAAGACTTGAAAAAAATATAAAAGGTGATAAATTTCACACTTATTTTTTATGGACGTGATTTTAGTACCTATAAAAAATAAAAGGTGAAAGCAATGTTATTTATGACGATTGCTTTTGGGCTATCGGATTTAATACTTGGACTCCTTAAATGAAAAAATTTATCACTACTGCATTATTAGTATCTACTAACTTACTTTTAGCTGGGCAAGCCAGTGCTGAAACACCAGCAGCAGGCACACAGCAGGCACAAACAACTTTTGATGTAAAAATTGAAGTTCTTTCTACATGTTCTATCAATGCAACAGAGATTGATTTTGGTCAAGTAAATAGCGGTAGTGTTGCAAGTAACAAAACAGGAACCCTAAATGTAACTTGTACAAATCAGACACCCTATCGTGTAGGTCTTTCAGGTAGTGGTGAGATGAAAAATGAAACAGATGAATCATCAAGTATTGCTTATGAGTTATTCCAAGATGGCAATAAGCCATGGGATAACGATCAAAATAAATATTCAAACAATGGTTCAGGTAACGTACAAGCAATCCCTGTAATTGCTAAAGTCGTTGGCTCAACAAATGTTCGTGCAGGCAACTATAAAGATACAGTTACAGCCACGGTAACATATTAATATTTGTTATCGTAAAGATATTCTTCATTTAAAGGATATCAATATGAGAAATACGATACGTTGCTCTAATCTACTACTTAAGTACAGTTTAGTTTGTTTAGTAACGAGTATTTTTATGATACAGGCGCATGCTGCAAGCTTGCAGGTTGCGCCTATTTTATTAGAGTTTTCCCCTCAGGAAAAAGTTAAAGAGCTTTGGTTAACCAATACAGGAAGTGACGAAATTCGGGGCCAAGTCCGAGTAAATTATTGGACACAAAATAATAATCAAGATGTTATTACACCTACAAAAGATCTGATAGCAAGCCCCATGGTATTGACTATACCTGCTGGGCAAAGACAATTAGTTCGCTTGATTCGTAGCGCAAATAGCAATCTTTCATCTGAACAAGCCTATCGACTCATCGTCGATGAATTACCTAATCCAAAAACTGAAGAGAAAAGCGGGTTGCAGCTTTTGCTGAAATATTCGATCCCAGTTTTCTTTAAAACATCACATATAAATGCTGTAGATCAAGGCTTAACTTCTTTAAAAGGCATGACATTTAAATATACAGATCATCAATTACTAGTCATCAATCAAACTACAAGTTATAAGCGTTTTAGCCAGTTTGCTTATGTAGATTCTCAAGGTAAAAAGACACCAATTCAAATGGGACTGATGGGCTATGTTCTAAATGGTCAGAGTATGCAATGGCCTATTCCTAAACAACTGAATATTCAACCGACTGGAAAATTTGTTGCTGTTGTGAACATGGATGTACGTGAACAAATACTTCAATTAACACCTTGATGTATTTATCAATTTTGGAGTGGTTTTTGTGAGTGTACAGATTAGTGATTTGCTATTTGCAGGAGCAATCACTGCAGTGGCATCTAATACACTTGCACAAGTCAACGATCCAAAACTGATTCAAAATATGCAGCAAGATTTATATTTAGATGTCGAACTAAATCAATCAGCACAACCAGAAATAGGACATTTTTTACAACAAGATAAACAGCTTTATATAGATGTGAAATCATTAGACAAACTCTCAATTCAAAGTAGTGCTCCTCAAATCTTGGTTGACCAAACAAACTATATTTCTTTAGATGCTATTAACGGGCTAAGTTATCAATATGACAATCTAAACCAGAAAATCACCATACAAGTCCCTATTGAATTATTAAGTGCAAAAAACCAATATAGTTATCAAGCTAAACCTTTAGCAACGGTTAATCCCCAGCAAGAAAGACAAGGCTTACTTTTAAACTATACGGCTTTTGCACAACAAACTGATGATCATTTTTCATTTAATGGATGGAATGAACTTCGTTATTTTGGTCTATTCAATGGTGTACTGAGTATTTCAGGTAATTATCAATATCAAGATAATCAGTTTACTGATCGTCAAATTCTAGATACGTATTGGGAGAAAGACTTCCCAGAGCAAATGCTTCGTTTACGTTTGGGCGATGCGCAAAGTGATGCTTTAACGTGGACACGCTCTACTCGGATTAGTGGTCTAAGTTTGGCTAAAAATTTCGCATTACAGCCTTATACGGTTACAACCCCATTAATGAGTTTTAAAGGGCAGGTTGCACTCCCTTCACAGATTGACCTTATCATTAATGGAATCAAGCAATCATCACAGAATGTAGTGCCAGGGCAGTTTGATATTCAAACTACACCGAGTATTACAGGTGCTGGCAATGCACAAATGGTCATCACTGACATCAATGGCCAACAACAAGTCCAAAATTTTTCACTCTATCGCGCAAATCACTTACTGGCACGGGGTCTAAATGATTGGTCATTTAACCTTGGTTATCCTAAATTAAATTATGGCATATCTTCATTTGATTATGCTGATGATTTAGCATTAAGTGGTAGTTATCGTTATGGATTAAGCAATACATTGACTGTTGAGACCCATACTGAGTTGACTGAAAAGTTACAGCAAGTGGGGCTAGGTGGTGTTTACCAATTAGGGAGACAAGCTGGTCAATTCAATGTCTCTTATGCCCATAGTTATACACCTGAAAACACGGGACAGTTGCTTGGATTTGGTTATAGTTGGAACTCAGCATTGTTTAGCTTAAATTATAATGGATTACGTCAATATGGGCAGTTCAGTGATATCGCTAGTTTAAATGATGCTTCATATGCAACCCAATCAAATCAATTTTACATGGGCTTAAATACGAAGTTTGGTCAGTTAGGAGGGAGCTATATTCAACAAGAATATAAGGGTCAGTCCAGCAACGAATATGTTCTATTGAACTGGTCTTATATTTTCCCTCGACGAATGAATCTGAATTTAAGTTATAGCAGGGACTTAATAAATAAAGAAAATAGTTACTACCTGTCCTTTAATATTCCATGGGCGAAACGGAATTCAGCAACTATCACAGCTCAACGTAGTAATGATCAAAATCAACTTAGCCTGAACGTCTTACATTCTGTGGATCAAGACCAAGGTGGTTTCGGTTGGCAAGCAAGGGGCAATCATACTGAGTTATACTCACAATTTCAGGGGCAACTGGATTATTTAAGTCGTTATGGCTTGGCCCAACTTAACGTTCAACATACGACCTCAGACCAAAGTAATACCAGTATTTATGCTTCAGTGAATGGTGGGGTTGTACTATTGAAAGATGCTATCTTACCTAAACGCCTAAGCAGTGGTTCATTTGCTATCGTTTCAACAGATCAAATACCTGATGTGCCTGTACGACTAGAGAATCGTTTAATTGGTAAAACTAATAAAAAAGGTTATCTACTACTCGATTATTTAAACCCTTATCAGAATAATAGTATCGCTATAGATACGCTTGATTTGCCAATTAATCTAAAAATTGAAAAAACGCAACAAAATGCTGTACCACGCCAATCGAGTGGTGTTTTTGTACAATTCCCGATGTATCAAGTGAAATCTGTGCAACTTCAAGTAGTAGATTTACAGGGACAAAATGTGAACGTGGGAACTTCTGTATGGCAAGATGAACCGATTCAGCAACAACAACCTACAACTATTGTGGCTCACGATGGAGTTGTGTATATCGATAACCTAAAAAATAATACACTTTACATAGGCAATCAACTTAAGCAGTGCCGAGTGATACTGCCTGAACTTACAACATTAAAAGGTTTTAGTGATTTGGGGCGAATGGTATGTCAATAAACTGCAATGACTTGTTTAAAATGAGTGATTCAACGAAATATTTTATTTATGCAAGTTTATTCTTTCTAGTATCTAGTCTTTTTTGTTTACCTGCTTATGCTAGTAGCTGTTGGTTGGGGCAGTCTGCAACGTTAAGTTTAGGCACATCAAATGCTCAAGGCTCAGCACTTGTTTCAACAGATGTTATTGCTGACTGTTACTTTAATTCAAACCAACCTGTAACGTATAAGCTATGTTTAGTGGCTGATAGTTTTGATCCCGCAGGTAGTACTCCTCGAAGTATGATTATTTATAATCCTGTAAGAGCATTACTCAATTATGAATTATATTCTGATGCAGCAAGAACATTTAAAATTCCTGATTCAAAACGTAAAAACCAAGCACAATGCCAAACTTTCCAATTTGAAGCAGGAACTGGAAACGTCAGTACTCGGCTTAAACTATATGGCCAGGTGTTGCCTGGACAGAACGTACCAGCAGCATACTATCAAACGAATAGTATTGGGTTGAAACTTTATTCTGCATACAAGGTTGGATTAGAAGTGCCAACGGATACAGAAGCCCTTGCAAATTCGAATACTGGTAATAATAATTTAATTGTTAACTCATATTATGAAAATAGTTGCTTAATTCAGTCGGCAACAGATATTAACTTTGGTGCGGTTGACCAACTGAAGACACCATTAATAAGCTCAGGAAATATACAGTTAGCCTGTCCCGTTGGCACTATTATGCAAGTCAGTTTAAATAATGGCATCAATGCGCAGGGCACACAAAGAAGAATGAGAAATGCTTTAGGAAACTATATCCGATACAACCTTTCTAGGAACGCACACGATGATCAACCTTGGCAAGGTAATACTTTTTACTCTGTAGATAATCATAATATACCTGTACATGCAACGGTTCCAGCTCAACCCATCAGTAGTACTGGGCAATACTCTGACACGATTACAGTAACTCTAACTTATTGATTTTTATTTTTAAAATTAATAGGTAATCGTCGCAGTTACTGTGTCACTATATTTCCCAGCAGGAACATTAGCATTGGGAACATTACCCCAAATCTTAATATTTTGTGTTTCCCCTGTCCCCTGTTGTGACAAACGATTGTCTGCAATATTGCCCCATTCTTTGCTCATGGCATGATCTTGATAAAGCTGATAAGGAATTTGTATAGAAATATCATTGGCATGCTTCAAACGACCATCACTATTTAAAGCAATATTATAGGGAGTACCATTAGTACAATGAACATTTAAGCTCCCTGTCGCTTGAACATTCTGTGCATTACGAGTCACAGTCCCAAAATCAATATCCGAAGAGCCTCCTGCTCCAATCTCACAAATTTCTATAACTTGCATTTTGACTTGAAACTGTGTGGATTGACGATCACTCATGGTATATGCGGAAACAGAGACTACAGCTAAAATTACAAAAGAATATTTAAAAATTTTCACTTGACTCATTTACCATAATTTCAACCTATTAACTCCATTAAATATTACATAGTTTTTTAAGAAATAATATATAGTTAATAGACTTCCGTCATAAATCAAAAAACGTACAATTTATTTGATCTTAAATTAATCAGCAAACTTATTTAATTCAAAGGATAATCCTTGGATGAAATTCAAAGATATTCAAAAATTATCAGACGTTAAGTTTCGTAGGCTTACCGGTGTTAGTTGGGCTACATTTAACCTCATGTTGGCCGAGCTAAATAAGCATTTACCTGGTCATATTGGTAAAGGACGACCGCATAAATTACCGTTGGAAGATCGTTTGCTCTTATGTATAGGCTTTGTTGCATAAATATTTTGCAAAATACTGATTTTTAAGGAGTTTAATAAAATCATAGTGTTAGGTATTTTTGCAACAAAGCCTTTTAGAAATAAAAGAGCATGATGTTTTAAGTATTTAACATAAAATCTCTTATACGAAGTTACAAAAAATAGGAGCTAAGCTCCCATTTTTAATGCATTTTTTTAAATAAGACTAGGATGTGCATCTAAGATGCGAATTAATGCTGTTGGTCCCGCCCGATAAGTAAAAACCAAAACCTCCTATCCCTCAGCTTGTTTAGAATCTTTTTTCCATTTCTCATAATTTTTATCGAGATGTTCTTTCAATACACTCAAAAATTGAGATTCAGCCTCTTTATATAGAGTATTGTTTGCAATTAGATTTTTAAGCTTTTTCATATAGGCAAGTTTTAAAGTTCTGGCACCATGATCAAACCAAGACTGATTGTATTTATCCTTAAATAATCTTTTTTCAAGATGATATAGATTTCCAATCTGCTGACGAACACCACGATAGCCAAGATAACCTTCCAGAGCCCTAAAATGCCGTTCAAAATAGACTTTTTTTTCATCTAAGCTGGCATTTTTTTCAATCATATTTTGAAATCGTAAAACAACTCTTTTTCCTTGTTCTAATTGTTCCTTATAAGCACGGTCAGTCAACCGCCAAGTCCAATCTGTCGCATGTTTCTCATTGGTCCAATTCTTGGCTTTAAGTTCTTTAATGCTTTTTTTGGGTTTTGTCAGCCGCACCAGTTCATACTTACCGACAATGATTGGGGCTATATTGGCAATATTATGAAAGGTCTCTGCACTTGGACAGATCTCAAAGATTTTACGGTTAATCTTCAATAAATCTTGTTTGTCTGTTTTGCTCAAAACTTTTTTAGTTTTTTCATCAAATAAGAAAGCATCACTGGTGCGGCAAAACAAATAAGCATCGACTTTGGTTAAAAAAACGGATTCACCATGCTCAAATTTCTTCCAGCGTTCATCGTCACTCATTCCCTGTAAATATTCATATCTAAAATTAATGATTAGGCTAAAAACAGGCTCCACATTCAATCTTCTACGATAAGTCTGTTGAGCCGTGTCTAATAAGTGATAACGATCAATCCATTTATTAATCATGCCCTCTGCTTCATCAACATCAAAGCTAAATTTTTCGGAAACAAGATCATATTCATTCGTCATCAGTCCCATGATATTTTTTGTAAAATCTTTTGGGTTATAACTGTAATAGATCATTTTTTCTTATTCCTAAAAAGATTTACAAAAGTGATTCTATAAGAGATTTATAAAGTATATTCCTAAAAAATTCTATAAATATATTCTTTAAATTAGAAAATTCATATTTTATAAATTTTAGATCGTACTAATGAACCACCTTTGGTGATTCTATAAATAGCAGTTCCAAAAATTGGTCTTGACGACCACCATTTGATCAAATATAACGCTTTTAAGGTCTTTGATTTTTGTGTGGACTGCCAATCCATGAGCCAATTATTTTCTGTTTGGTTCCTGGGTTGCCTACCCATGAATCAGACACACTCCCCCTTCTTGAGGATTGCCAGTCTTTGAGAAGCTTTAGTGGTGAAGCTGCGTGCGTGAGGAAACTCTAGCTGGCGCGGCTACACGAGGGGCTAGCGGGTGTGACTCCCGCTTTCTACCTGTTCACTCATTTTGATGAATGAACACCCTCCACTCCCAAGGTGGAGGTCAGTTGGGCGACAAGGACACGGGATCACGGTGACGTGGCGGTGGGAGTAACTTCCCTCCTAGGCTGAAAGGGCCGAAACCCTGTATTAAAACAGACAGTCAGAGGACTCACGGAATGAGTAACCTCGTCAATAGCTGATAACCAGACGCTTCAAGTCAAAAACAAAAATAAAGACAAGGGCGTAGGTTATACCCGCAGGTGGGCTTTTGAGGGCATCGTGAGGTGTCAGGGTTGCAAGGCGAAAGCTGGCGCAATCGGTACTCGATTTTAGGTGAAACAGTGAAATTGTCGGATGACATTCTGTTTTGCTGTCGAGATCAATGGATAGCTCAAGCCTGTAAGGTCGTCAACATGGTGCTGTTTAGGCTGTGTATGTCGATATGGGTAAGGCGTGAACGTGGATGATTATTAACTGCATACAGCATTGTATAAACCTGATACGACTTGGAACTGCGATCGGGGGAGATAGGAATGTAGGTGTTGTATGCAGGAGATCGGCACGGGTTCTGCCAGTTTTCAGGCAACTGAAAACAACTGTTTTAATGCTAACTTGGGAAGCAGTTTTGTTTAATGACGAAGCCGTATTGCTTAAAGATTTCTCTTTAATTTGAAGAGGTCTTTATTCAATCGGAGGCAACTTCCGAAAACAGAACTGTGGGAGAGTGACTTAGTAGGGCTTTGCTGTAATGGCAGAGGAAGCATTTCAATTCGAGTGAAAGGCGAGCGTTGAAATGAGTAACGAAAGGACACGCCATTAAGTTGGAGTGTGTAAGAGAATTGGAAGAATGTGGTTTGAGGATGGAGTTTGGCAACTTCATAGGCTTGGCGGTCTAAACCCTCCAGCCACATTTGTAAAAATCGACCTAGAAGATCAGATTCGAGTGGCATCGGATCCAGAAATTCCAAGAACCTTGAGAAAACAAGTCAAATCAAAGTCTTTGATCCGACTTTTTAAAAACGGTTAGTGGGGACCTCACTTAAAAAATCCTGACGCAGCCGATTCTGCTGAACGAAATTAAAAATCTGTGTGTCCCTCATCACACATAAATAACTGAGTTCGAGGTCCTGAGCATTGACCCTAATAAACTGCTTTCCATTTTGCGCTCATTTGCGTTCTTAGCCGTTTTTTCTATTTGACATAGGGTTTCCCATTGGTAATCAGTGAAAAAACGCGCATACCCCCTATTTTTTGCTTTTAATCGCTATATCAGAGCGAGTGTCTACGAGCGAACACACCAAAAGTTGAGCCTAGACTCCCTGAAAAACAGCTTTTTTAGGCTGTGAAGTCAAAAAAGGCGTAAATCATATGTAGAAAATTGAGCCTAGACCGAGCGAAGCGAGCAAAAAAGTACTATGAGCGAAGCGAATTCCGAGTTGCTTTTGCTTTTTCTAAAACTCACGAAAATATTAACCAAAAAATTGCCCCTCGAATCGAGCGAAAGCGAGATTCAATAGAGTTTGAGCGAAGCGAAAACCAAGGGCAATTTTTCATGATTGGGCTTTTAATTATTTTAAAGTTTTTAAATTCTTTTAGACTGCCTATAAGCCTTATATTTCAATAGATTCAAAGAATATGTAAGGACGTTTAGTTACCCATATAAGGACGTTTAGTTACCCATATAAGGACGTTTAGTTACCCATATAAGGACGTTTAGTTGTCGTTTAAAGACAAATTTATACTTGTCTTTAAAATGATTTGTATTAATATGTCTTTTAAATCTATTAATAACTCATATAAAGACGTTTAATTACCACATGAAAAAAGATCTTGTAGTTAAAACAAATCGTTTGAATCAAGCATTTCAGGTACTTTCCTTAGCAGAATTCCATATTGTTCAATTGGCTATTGTAGATGCAAGAGACACTGGTACAGGATTAACTACAGATATGCCTCTAAGAATAGATGCATTACGTTATGCCGATGTATTTGGTACTACTCGACAAAATGCTTATATGAGAATGAAGGAAGCAGAAGAAACCCTATTTAATCGCCGATTCAGCTTTTTTGATGAAGATGGAAAACTTGTAAAAAGTCGTTGGATTTCTCAAGTTAAATATTTGGACAATGAAGGGGCCATAGAAATTGTTTTTACGCCTGCCGTTGTTCAAGGCATTAGCCGTATCAATGGAGTAAAAGAATTCTTTACTCAATATCTTTTAAGCCAAACAGCCAACTTGAAAAGTGTGTATTCAAGCAGACTCTATGAATTATTGATTCAATGGAGAAGTACAGGAAAAACTCCTATTATTAATTTAGAAGATTTTCGTGCGCAGCTTGGAGTCGAAGAAGATCAATACAAATTAATGAGCGATTTTAAAAAAAGAGTTCTTGATCTAGCTATTAATGACATTAATGAAAAAACAGATATTAAAGCAACTTATCAACAACATAAAAAAGGCCGCTCTATTTCAGGATTTTCATTCACCTTCAAACAAAAGAAAACGGACAATCAGCTTATAGAAAACAAGCGAGATCCGAACACGATAGATATTTTCTCAACCATGACAGATGCTCAACGCCACTTGTTTGCAAACAAACTTTCGCAGCTTCCGGAAATGGGTAAATACTCTCATGGCACAGAAAGCTATCAGCAGTTCGCTGTACGTATTGCTGAGATGCTCCAAACCCCAAAGAAATTTAAAGAACTATACCCTTACCTCAAAAAAGTAGGCTTCAAGGCTACCTAGAATATAGACTTGCTGATTTGTCTATTAGACAGTCTAATAGACAAGACATTTTTACAAGATTAGGCATCGTTTTACACCATGAAAAGCCTTTCAGTTTTAGAATTATCCAAGCTTTACGGCATAAATAGACAAACGATTTACAATCATATAAGCAAAGGAATTTTAAGTAAAAATTCCGATAATAAAATTGATTTTTCAGAAGCTATCCGTGTATTTGGAGAGCCTGCTCAAAAACCGGATGTCAAAGAATCTGTAAAAATAGACAGTCCAAGTTCGGCAGAAGTTTTACTGCTTAGACAGCAGATAGACATGCTGAAAAATCAGCTGTCAGATGCCAAAGACAGGGAATCCTTCTATCAAAACCAGATTGAAACGATGCAGCGCTTATTGGAAGCCCCAAAAGCCAATATGACTACGTTTACCGATCAGAAATCTAACCAGGATATAGCAACAGATCCTCGGTTAGAGCCAGAGCCAAACTATGACGAATTGACTACTTCTGAAAACAAGGAAATTCTTGTCCCAGAGCATGTTAAGCCTGAACCAAGAAAACGTGGTTTATTTGGCCGTGTGCTGAATGCCGTCTTTGATAATGACTGAGCAATAAGGGTGAAAGATCATGCCAAAACTGAAAGACATTGCCCTGGGCATTGTGGTTGCTCCAGTACTGATTCCAATCATGCTGATTGCATCCTACCAGGATAAAAAGGCATTTAAAAAAGAGCTGGATGAACGCCAAAAAGAAAAAGACCAGGCATCCTGATTATTCAATTGAGCTAATCAAAAGTGTGGAACATTGATGAAATAATAGGCGTGGAACGTGAAAAGTCATAAAAAAAGCCCAATCGGGTGTGATTGGGCTATAAACTAGAAACTACAGCATTGATTTCTAAGGAAAATTATAACACATTTCGTATAACGTGTATTATGTTAATTTTAGGAAAGGCTCTAGACTAGCAGAATGATTATGTTAGTCTAGAGCCATATAATTAACATTATTGAAGTATTTTACATGGCAATTTTTCGACATTCTTCTGCACACTGACGGCAAGCCTCAGCACATTTT
Source organism: Acinetobacter sp. GFQ9D191M (assembly GCF_011174875.1). Taxonomy (NCBI): domain Bacteria; kingdom Pseudomonadati; phylum Pseudomonadota; class Gammaproteobacteria; order Moraxellales; family Moraxellaceae; genus Acinetobacter; species Acinetobacter sp. GFQ9D191M. Next base: position 86 of record NZ_JAALGV010000004.1, on the reverse strand, counting down.
TTACAATGATCATGTGAATGTTTTTCACACTCTTCCGCACAATATTCACAGATCTTAGCACAAAGCTCACAAATCTCTTTGAGGAA
>NZ_JAALGV010000039.1:0-21509 GCF_011174875.1 Acinetobacter sp. GFQ9D191M | reverse complement strand
CTTAACTGACTGGCATTACTCCATGATGGAGCTTTTTTTATAAGGTTAGTTCTTATTTTTTATTGCCAATAATCGTAGACCACAGTAGGTCATCCAGCTCACTGCCATTGAAATAGACAGTTGCATTTAAGGATTCAGGCTGATTCTGTTTGACCTCAATCACCTGATCATAACTATCAGTAATTTTAAGCACACCCTCTTTTGGCAGATGCTTATAATTATTCAACACCGTTTCGTCCATCTTGAACGGTGTAGTCGTATTAAAATCAAAACTATAACGGTAATCCGCCAGATTGGGTTGACCAATAATGCTGCCGCTGCTGGTTAAGGTACGAATACCATTACTGCCACTACCATAGTCATCTACAAGGCTATAGTTGTAATTACGCACCAGTAAGTATTCCTTGCTCAGCTCATCATACTCAGCGCCAGATTTACCCGCATTCTTGTCTTCCGCTACACGCTGAAATTCCAGACGGTCAATTTTATAGCTTTCCAATGCACCTAGATTGTTTTTGCTTTTGGTATGAACAATCGTACCTGAAATCAGATAGTCATCTTTTAGATTAAAATCAACATTGGAACCATAACGTACATTGCTAAAGGTCAAGGTCGTAGTATGACCATTGACTGTCTGGGTAATGGTTGAATCTTTGCGATAGGTTTTATCCAGAACAATACAGTTATTTTTATCTGTTTTTAATTTAAAGGTTTTCACCGCACCATTGGTATTCACCTCCGAACAGATCAGATTTGGATACTTGATGCTATTCACACCCAGATTATAAATCTTGATAATACGGCCCGTGCGTCCATAAGGATAATCCGCAAACACCTCACCAATCATATGACCTAACGCAACGTTATAGTCCGTATCATTACTGGTGCTATTGTTAATTTTGTCGCGGATTTTCTCGATGATATCGCGATCCTCAAAAGGAATAAATTCTTCTGAAAGTTCAGGAGAAATACTCGCCTCTGGAACATTTGGTGGTGTAGTCACTGTAGGGTTATCTGAACTACCTCCACTGCCACCACATGCGGTAAGCAAGCCTGAAACCAAAACCAGCCCAAAGAATGATATCTGCTTTTTCATAAAATTTTATTCCCTAGAATTTCTTTGCATTTTTATTCAATGAGAATGAAAGATGGGCGTATTAAAACTGCACAATACAAACCCACTACCTGTCGATGATATTTTTTCTGGACAGTATTTCTTACACTCTGATCGTGCTTTATCTTTTAATAAACTAAGGATTAACTCTGTAATTTTAATTTATATTTCATACAACAATGCTCATTAAAAAATAAGATGTTACTTCTAGAGCAAGGTCTTATTAGTTCTCATAACTAACTCTTAGAAACCAACCCAAATAACACATATTTTCTTTACAACAATACTTATAAAATTTGTAACCGTTAGGTTAAAAAGTCGAAAAGTTATCTTTTGAATTGCCGGGTTTAAAGAAGAACTTAGGTTGCTTCTAGACAATTAAAATTTGAATAAAACCTAAAAATAAGAATAAAAGGAAATTAATTACTTCTATTTATTGTAGAAAAAACTTGGCAGCTCATGGCTGAACATTCTCAGACACCTCCTTAAAAATATTAAAAATCAAAAATATTTAAATAGACTTTTTCCAGCGCTTGTACTCAAACATATTTTTGTCTGCTTGCCACTGTGCTTCAACCAGGCCAGTCGTTGGATGACGCATCGCCATACCAAATGCAGCTTCAATTTTTGCTTCTGCAAAGGCTTCAATTAAGCGATCGAGCAAACGCTCAGCTCCCGCTTTATCATTTTCTATGCTCAGGATTACGAATTCATCACCACCGATACGCGCCACAATATCATTGCTACGTACATTTTCCTGAAGGACTTGTGCAGTATGTTGAATTAATTGATCGCCTTCCTTGTGTCCCAGACTATCATTCACCTTTTTCAGGTCATTCAAGTCTATAAATAAGATCGCAGCAGGATGACCGTACTGTTTGCAACGTTCTTCTTCTGCCTGTAGCAGTTTCTCCCAGGCACGACGGTTATATAACCCAGTCAGTTCATCTTTACTGGCTTGTTGCTGTAGCAGTTCTTGCTGACGGATTTGCTCGTTCTGACGCAACTCAGCTTGTAAGATTGAGCTCAAAAGCTTGCTAAATAACTCGACCATCGCCAGATCCTGAATGATGGCATCTGACTTGGCTTCAGGATCAACTGCACATAATGTTCCAAATAGACTGCCATCTTCTTTAAAGAGTGGTTGACCAATATAAGATTTGATGCAGAAATGCTGGTTAATTGGCGCAGTCGCATATAAAGGAATTTCTTCAGAGCGAGGCGCGATTCTTGGTCCCTTGCCTGTGACCATATGACAGCAGAAAGAATTGGCCCATTCAAATACCTGACCTGGCTGGACAGCATAGCCATGATCTTCGCTTTGCAGCACAATCCAGTCATTGTCTTCTACCCGGGTGATCATCCATAAATTAAAGCCAAAATGCTGATGCAGATATTTTAAAACTGCCTGTCCCGCATCCTGAAAACCTTTAAAACTGATATTATCCATCCGAAATAGTCTCTGCATCATTCCGCATATAATAGAGTGGGATTTCTATATTATTAAACTATTTTACGGTATCAATAAGAAAATACTTACTGTGGTAGAGTTAAAATAATTAATTTATTAATATTATTTGTTGAATATTTCTACTCCACAAAAGCAATCTAATAAAAAAAGAGGCTTAAGGCCCCTTTTCTTCATCCTGAATCTTTAAATCAAGCTTCTGCCGGATTCGTCAATTCTGTCATTGGCCAACGTGGAGTTGTGGTCACAGCCAAACCATCTTGCTGTCCGGCTTTTAGACGTTGATAACCCGCAAAGGCAATCATCGCACCATTATCGGTACACAGCGCAGGTTCTGCATAGTACACGGTGGCTTTGATTTTCGCCAAGTCTGCTTCCAGGCGTTCACGTAAACGCTTGTTGGCACTTACACCACCAGCAATCACCAGACGTTTTAAGCCAGTCTGTTTCAATGCCTTCACTGATTTTTTAACAAGTGTATCGACAATGGCTTCCTGGAAGCTCGCAGCGATATCTGCATCACGTCTTTCTTCACCGAGTTTCTTCATTTGAACAGAAACTGCAGTTTTTAAACCACTGAATGAAAACTCCAGACCTTGATGCAGCATTGGACGTGGGAAAGCAAAGGCATTCGGGTCGCCCTGCTCAGCCAGTCTGGAAATATTAGGGCCGCCCGGATATGGCAAACCCATCATTTTCGCAACTTTGTCAAATGCTTCACCCGCCGCATCATCAATCGACTCACCGAGTAATTCATACTGCCCAATACCATAAGCGGCCATGAGCTGTGAATGCCCACCAGACACCAGTAATGCCACAAATGGAAATTCCGGTGGCGTTTTAGAAAGTAATGGCGCCAGCATATGACCTTCCATATGGTGCACACCAATTGCCGGTTTATTTAAGGCAAAGGCCAAAGTCCGACCAAACAGTGCGCCCGTCATTAACGCGCCCATCAGGCCCGGACCACGGGTATAAGCCACCGCATCAATTTCTGATTTTTTGATGCCACTTTGTTCAAGCAGTTCATTCAATAAGGGAATGAGTTTACGCACATGGTCGCGCGAAGCCAGTTCTGGTACGACGCCGCCATATTCAGCATGCAGTTTAATCTGGCTGTACAGCACCTGTCCGCGCAAACCCAACTCGCTGTCATACAGCGCAAGTCCTGTTTCATCACACGACGTTTCCAAGCCTAAAACGATCATTAAACTGCCTATAACCTGTATCAAATCTATTGCAGCAACTATTATAGACTTGTGATATGAGATGTAAATGAGTAAAATACTGACCTTCACTTGTGATCGAGGGCAATTCGGCCCTGATCTTATCCATAACTTAATGAGGATTCTTCATGCCACAAGTTAAATTGAAAGAAGGCGAACCAGTAGACGTAGCTATCCGTCGTTTCAAACGTTCATGCGAAAAAGCGGGTGTTCTTGCTGACGTTCGTAAACGTGAATTCTACGAAAAACCAACTCAAGAACGTAAACGTAAAAAAGCTGCTGCTGTTAAACGCTACCAAAAGAAATTGGCGCGTGAATCAGTACGTACTACTCGCCTTTACTAAGATTAATTTGTGATTGACTGCTTGGAATAAATAATGACTACTTTAAAAAACCAGATTACTGACGTATTGAAAGCCACCATGCGTGCCAAAGATATGTCAAAGTTGACGGTCATTCGTAGTCTGCAAGCAGCAATTAAGCAAATCGAAGTCGATGAGCGTAAAGAACTTGACGATGCTCAAGTTCTTGCGGTCATTGAAAAGCAAATTAAACAACGTAAAGAATCGATCAAAGCCTTTGAAGGCGCTGGTCGAGATGATTTAGCTAGTAAGGAACAAGCCGAAGTTGAGGTTCTCTCTCAATTTCTACCAGAAGCTATGACTGAGGAAGAACTTGATTCCCTGATTGCGCAAATAATTGAAGCGCAACAAGCTACTAGCATGAAAGATATGGGTAAGGTGATGAATTCTCTGCGTCCGCTCATAGCCGGGCGCGCCGATCCTGCACAAGTTTCAGCAAAAATTAAAGCAAAACTTGCTTAATTCCCCCATTATATTTCAAATCTAAATCTGCGTTGAACTGCCTCCATTCCGGACAGTTCTCAGCATTTTCTTATTTATTCTTACTGTAAATTACAATCCACATTATAACGTTTCAGCAACTGCATCTCTTTTGAAGATTTTACCTGCAGTATGACATCCTGCTTGCCTACATTTTGATACTGACGATCCAGATAAGCCCGGTTCTGGTCTGCCGCTTTATATAAACGATCCACATAGCACTGCACAATCGCGCAAAACTGCTGATTCTGCGATGCGCTAAAACCCTGCTGCTGTGGATTTAAACCTTTTAAAAACTGGCGTGATTCTTTTTGATAATCAGCATTAATCTGCTCAACGGACTGTACGTATTCTGCTGCACTAGCCGCCAATACATTACCGCCGTACCCCAATATCAATAAACCCAATAATATTTTTTTCATAAAATAATTAAAATAGACAACTTAGCTTTGCCCGGATTGTAGCGTGATTTAGTGAACTTCGGCTATATCTACTGAAGCTAAAAATCATTAGAAAAATAGACTTAAATTTTAAACTGTCGCGTTTGCTGCATCTGTTTTAAACGCTGGCCAATCGTTGCCGATAAAGACTGATTGCCTTTGCTGATGCGTTGAGCATGTATTAAGGACTTAATCGCAGTTTCTTCATAGCCTGACCAGTACTCCACTTCAGCCCGATAACGCAAGACATTCGCGGCTTTTATCGATGAATCAGGTGCTGCATTCGCTGCCAGTTGCATTAATCTCCAGCCACTAACATCACGGGTATTGCTATTTAAAAAGCGCTGCACAATCGTTCTGGCCTGATCAGGCTGTTTAGCACGAATCAGGGTTTCAGCATATTTATAATTTAAAGCACGGTTTTCCGGCATGATCCGTGCGGCTGAACTAATGCTTTTTAGCGCATTATCCAGCTGATTTTGTCCCAGATAAATATCAGTTTGAAATAACACCTGCAAAGGATGCATGTTATTGTGCTTTTTGGCTTGATCCAGTGCGACTTGTGCCGCCTGAAAGTCTCCCTGCTGAAGCTGATAAGCCGTTAAAGCCAGCTGGCCAGGAAAATCATTACGTTGCACCATTAAGTTGAGCTGTTGTTCAGTGGTCTGACGTGATAGCACCCGCGTATACCATTTAATGATTTCAAAATCCTGATCATTTAAATTACGCTTAACCGCAGGCAACTGATTGGCGCGCAAACGCGCTTCACTCATACGCTCAGTAGTTAAAGGATGCGTCAGCCAGAAATCTGGCATAAAGCTTAAACGGCTAGTGGAACGATGCATCACTTCAAAGAAATCCGCCATACTGTGCGGACTATAGCCGGCAGCATACATATATTGCATCCCGATCCGGTCCGCCTCACGTTCCTGATTACGGCTATAAGTCAATTGCTGATCCAGTAGTGCTGCTTGAGAACCCATCATCACTGCTGCACCTGCATCACCATCTGCCTGTGAAGCGACTAATGCCCCCACCAGAATCCCTGCTAAGGCTAATAACCCTTGTCCTTTAAAGGTTTCTTGCGAACGACTGTAATGACGTTGTGTGACATGTGCAATTTCATGTGCCATCACCCCTGCCACTTCATCCGTATTTCGAGCAGAATTAATCAAACCCGCATTTAGGGCAAATAACCCACCGGGTACTGCAAAAGCATTAATTTGCGGATCATTGATTAGCATTAAACCAATCGGTTGCTGTAATTTGGTCTGACTGAGAATGTGGGAAAATACGGAAAGCAACTGATCTTCAAGCCATGGATTCTGAATCACAGGCATTTGTTTCTGGACTTGACGATAGACCTTTTCGCCGATCATTTGTTCTTTTTGCTGATCGATCAATCCGACGCCCGCACCAATATCCGGTACAGAAAATTGTGCAGCAGGCTGATTAAAATAATTATTATCACTATGTCCTGCCGTTGCACACAGACCTAACCCGCACGCCAATACCAAACGTTTCAATGAAAAATCTCTAAAATTCAGTTTCAACCTGTCTCGAATATAGCATCGAAAAATGAGCATTGATGCAGGAAAATGTTATTTAATATTACTTAGATGAACCAATCACTTGAGGATTCACCACATAGCGTGGCACCCGCCCTTCAAGTACATCAACCAGATTCTGATAAGCCAGCTCAGCCATTTTTCGACGTGTCGCCACTGTGGCCGAACCGACATGGGGCAAGGTAATGACATTATCCAGTTCAAATAATTCTGATTCTTTTAAAGGCTCTTTCTCATAAACATCCAGACCCGCAGCAAAGATTTGGTTGGCTTTTAAAGCTTCGATCAAAGCCTGCTCATCAATCACAGGCCCACGGGAGATATTTACCAGCACCGCATGTGGCTGCATCTGTGCCAGTTGTTCTGCCCCAATCAGTGCTTTTGACTCAGCATTTAAATCCACGGTAACCACCACGAAATCTGAGCGCTGCAAAAGCTCATTCAGAGAACAATACTGTGCACTGAGCCCTTGAGCCAATTCCGGTTTTTCATGGCGATTATGGTACAAGATATTCATATTGAAACCGTAAAATCCACGGCGTGCAACTGCTGCCCCAATATGCCCTAGCCCGATTATCCCCAGCGTTTTTCCGAAAATATCCATACCAAACTGTGCTTCACGTGTCGTGCGGTGCCATTGTCCCTGTTTGGTCCAGTGATCCAGATAAGCCACTTTGCGTGCAGCTGCCATTAACAGTGTGAATCCCAGATCTGCCGTGGTTTCAGTCAAGACATGTGGAGTATTGGTCAGATAGATATTTTTTTCATTCAGATAATCAACTTCATAGTTGTCATACCCTACACTGACACTAGAAATGATTTTAAGTCGGGTTGCTGGTGCCAGATTATCGCGATTGAGCAGTCGGCCTGCCCCAATCATGCCATCGGCATCGCGCACATGTTCCAGCAACTGTTCATGCACATTGCCCAGTTTCGGCTGTAAAGTTACTACATTAAAATTTTGTTCGAGTTTTTTCTGGACATCCTGATCGATCTGGCTAAATACAATCACTTTTTGTTTCATATGTCCCTATTCCACATCAATATTATTCTGAGTTCTCTGGCCTGTTTTGCATAAACTGCCATAAGCGTTTTTTAAGTATGGGCTGATCCAGCATTTCCTGTAAAGATGCCAGTTGAATCATTTTATTATGTGTCACATGCGGAATAGAGCCAAGGGAAATGATATTTTTTTCCAGGCTCATCATGTCCAGAAAACCCTGAATATAAGATTCAACACCCCGGCCATCTTGCAGATTCACCCAAGGAAAGGGCCAGTTCAGTTCATAAAATTCACTTTGCAGAGCACGCTGGATATTGCTCCATAAATGCTGGGTTTGCTCGGTCATTTCTGTGGCATCGATGACAATCGTGCAATGTTCCAAGCTTAAAGCCTGCAAGTTGAATGGCGGAATATGCAGAATTTCCCGCTGTTCCTGAATTGATGCAACAATTACTGGTACTTCACTTTTAACTTCAGCTTTTGCTTCAACTGTAACAGGCTCAGGCGCAATTAAAGGAGCTTTTTCTACCGGAGCAATCTGAGTCGGTTGTGGCAGGATGATTTCGCTATGTAATTCTGCTGGGGCCTGATCACGCCAGATCGAAACCTGATGCTGCTGACATACGTCGCCCTTGGGAATCCAGATATCGATTCCTAATGTTGCCAGTATGTCACGCTGATGCCCAATCATCTTTTCTTCATCACCTATTTCAGATTGAACATTTTAACGGGATTCGCTTTTCTTTGCCGAACTATTTCCAGCTTTTCACTCTCTATCTTGAGTCATTTTAACTCAAAATAGAAATCAGTTTATAAGATTACTTTTTTTCTACTGCAAGTTTGTTTATAGATCAGTTCTGGAAAGACTGGACTTAAATACATCTTATTAATTTAAAAATACTAGATAATCATCAAGCTGTTTTTCTTAAGCATTTGCTGGGTAATTTCATTGGATTCAAAGCCCAAGCGCCAGTATAAAAGCTCCATCACATCCAGCTCATCCTGAGTCATGATCCGGTCGCTCCAGAGGCAAACTTCTGCAATTCCTAACATGCTCAGACGATCACGTAATAACAATCCGGCAATATCATTTAAAATCTCGGCCAAATCAATCGGCTCATCTGAGATTTCACTATACAGCTCAAGTTCTCGCGGGCTAAGAATACGATTTAAAATCTTTTCCCGAACCTCCAGCTGATTATCGCTATTAATCTGCTGCACATGCAGCAAGGCATCAATCAGACGTACAATCTGTGGTTTGACCTCATCTAAAGACGTTGGCGTATGCATCGGCAGCAAATTCAGTTCATACTTCACCCGCTCTAGCAATAAGGCATCCAGCAAACCGATTTCACCATCTTCCTGAATAATCCTTGCCAGCTTCATTAAAAACTGCCGTGCCACCGTGGTTGGCATTCCACCAATATTTTTACAGGCTTGCTGGAAAATCGAGATATGTACCCGTCCATCCAGATTTAATAATGAATCAATAATCGCACGACTGACTTCTGCCTCGGTCGGAATAAATTCACGATATTGCCGGATCATCAAAATTGCGACCATCACCTCACGTGAACCCGTCGAAGTTTGCAAAGCACGTTCAATCAGCTCTGGACGCGGCATATTGGCACGTAGTTCAGGATTCAATGGCTTGATGGCATCTTTGATCGCAAAACTGATCGGAGACAAACGCAACAAAGGCAAAGGCTGTGGGGATTCCCAGACTGCTGTGCTTTCAGGCACGACATCTTCGAGTGAACGAAACAAACTAAACAAAGGCTGGTTTTTTAATTTCTTCAGATTTTCGAGCTGCAAATCCTGAATCAAAGCAGGATTTAATTCATAAATACGCTGATTAATATTCGGATGAATATTCAACCAGTTCTGTGGACTTAAAGAATTGGCAAAACACATATGCGAAATGGATTCGGCATATTCACTATAAATCTGTGAGCCTGAATGATGCACATGAATGCGCAATAAAGTCTGAATATTGGCATCATTCTGAATCAGGCGTCGGGTTTTCTGATCATTTTTATAGGTACGTCCGCCCAATGAAATATATTTAATAAAACGCGTGATCAAAATACCCAAGCTGCCAATCAACCAGATGACTGCTCCGATTGAGACATAGAAGGTTTCAAACTTGTTTTCGCGAGGTACATCATTTCGATAAAACCCCAACTTCGCAATCTTGCTGCCCCATTGGCTAAAAGTGGTCAGACTGCTATATAGAATTTTCAGGCGGGTATTTTCAGCTGTTTCACCAGATAGAATCTTGTTAAATTCATGGCTAAGCAAGCCATAAAGTTCAATTTCATCTAGAGTCTGTAATGCACCCCAAGTCAGAATAATAGCAGTATCACGTGGACTAAAACCCGCTGTTAATGCATTGACCCCCACTTCATTCGGCAGGACATACATAGCTGGCGGTTCAATCAGGAACGTATCTGCCAGTTGAGTATTGATCCGTAGTGCAACACTTTCTTCCGGAATACTTTCCATCTGGTTCAGTCGACGCGCGCCCATTTGCTGGGCTAAAGAATAGCCGCCGGCACGGAATGTATAAAACTCATAGATGACCGAAATAATCATCAAAAATAAAACTAGCGCAACCAGATAAGGACTAAGAACATGCCACCATATGGACTGGCCAGGATCAGCATAGAAAACAAACAGGCCAACCACTGTATTGATAATCAGAACTGTTAATAGTATCGCAATCAGACAAAAGCTGGCTAGCAATAGCATATTCTTGTTTTTGACCAAAGCATATCCTACGCTTTTCAATCTACCACCCTAACTGATCTGGTCTTTCCTTGGGCTCATCATAAAACAAAAAAGCGGGAAATTCCCGCTTTTTCATCATGATTTTAATTGCTTAGACTTCCCGTACACCGGTCAGATCAACTGATGCTGCATCAATATTCACATCAATAAAATTGTCGCCTTTTTTGGCGCCATCACTGCGTTTTTGCTCTAATTGATCGAGGTATTCAGCATTGATTCCACCTGCGACATACACACCATCAAATACAGAACAGTCAAATTCACGCAAATGAGGAACTTTTTTGGTACGTACTGCATCTTTCAGGTCTTCCAGATCCTGGAAAATCAGACGGTCAGCACCAATAATTTCACGGATTTCTTCTACACTACGTTCAGAAGCGATTAGTTCAGATTTCGCCGGCATATCAATACCGTATACGTTTGGATATTTCACCATAGGTGCCGCAGAAGCGAAGAATACTTTTTTCGCACCCGCATCACGTGCCATCTGAATAATTTCATTACAAGTCGTGCCACGCACAATCGAGTCATCGACCAGTAGAACGTTTTTGCCCTGGAACTCGAGCTCAACCGGGTTCAGTTTTTGACGTACTGATTTTTTACGCAGTTGCTGACCTGGCATGATGAAGGTACGGCCGATATAACGGTTTTTCATGAAACCTTCACGGAATTTCACGCCTAGCATATTAGCCAGTTCAAGTGCAGAAGTACGTGAAGTATCCGGAATTGGAATCACCACGTCGATGTCGTGCTCATCGCCCCACTCGCGCAGAATTTTTTGTGCCAGCTTCTCACCCATTTTCAGACGGGCTTTATACACAGAGATCCCATCAATGGTTGCATCTGGACGGGCAAAGTACACATATTCAAAAATACATGGACGGTATTCTGGATTTGCTGCACATTGCTGGGTAAAGAAATTACCGTCAGAATCAATGAAAACCGCTTCACCCGGTTCGATATCGCGTTCAACTTTGAAGCCTAGTGCCGTAATCGCTACAGATTCAGAAGCAATGATATATTCCATACCATTTTCTGTTTCGCGCGAACCATAAATTAATGGACGGATACCGTTTGGATCACGGAAGCCTACCAGACCTTGACCAGTAATCATCGCAACAACAGCATAACCACCTTTGCAACGTTCATGTACACGCGTCACAGCCTGGAAAATATCTTCAGATGTTGGTACCAGCTTGCCACGTTTTTGTAATTCGTGCGCCAGTACGTTTAGTAGCACTTCTGAATCTGAATCAGTATTCATGTGACGCAGGTCAGTTTTGAACAGGTCATCATGAATTTCTTCAGCATTGGTCAGGTTACCATTATGCGCCAGTGTAATCCCATAAGGTGAGTTTACGTAGAATGGTTGCGCTTCGGCACTGCTTGAAGTACCCGCCGTTGGGTAACGCACATGACCAATACCATAATTACCCTGTAAAGCACGCATATGACGGGTATGGAATACATCACGGACCATACCGACATCTTTACGCAGGAACAGGCGGCCTTCCTGACAAGTCACAATCCCAGCTGCATCTTGTCCACGATGTTGTAACATCGTTAATGCATCAAACAACATTTGGTTAACAGGTGATTTACCAGCTATACCAACTACTCCACACATAGCAACCTCGCAGACAAGCTAGGATTAATAAAAAGGATTATTCGTTGACGCATCTGAACTCTTGGCCTTGGATGCCGGTTCAGATGAGGAATCTGAAGGTTTCTGTGCCCCTTCAGACTTGATATGTTGCAGGGCGCCATTTGCAGCTTCTTTGGAGAGCTCTGTTGCCCAAGGCGCATATGGCAATAAGACCTGTATAAATTTGGACTGCTTCCAGTGCGGCGAACTTTCCACCCAAGGGCCAATCCCCTGCATGGTAATCAGGACAATCAGCAAACCTTTCAGGCTGCCGAAAACACCCCCCGCAAGACGATTCAGCGGACCAAGTTTCAGGGTTTTTAAAATGCGGTTGAGCAGAAAGGTGACAATCCAGGTGAGTACCACAATCATCAGAACGATAAAGGCAAAGGCTGCAATCTTCTGTACCACTGGATCTGTACTGAGAGCAACCATTGAGGGCGCAAGTAGTGTTGAATATTTCGCCGCAATAATCAAGGCAAAAATCCATCCCACTAAGTTCGCAAAGGCTTTAATAAATCCTTGGCGCAAACCGTTGAGCCCTCCAATGAGCAAGATAATCAGTAGAAAGATATCAATGGCATTCATAGGATTTAAAGCGCGGCTACACAGTCTTTAACCAGTTCCGGCCCAGTATATATGAGGCCACTATAGACTTGTACAAGGCTTGCACCAGCTTTTTTCTTGGCCAGCGCATCCGCACCTGAAAGAATACCACCCACACCAATCAATGGAATTTGTCCCTTTAATTCCTCTGCAAATGCAGCCAGACATGCCGTGCTTTTCTCAAAGACTGGCGCGCCTGATAAACCGCCCGCTTCTTCTGCATGCTCCAGACCTTCCACACCTTCACGTGACAATGTGGTATTGGTCACGATCAGACCATCAATCTTGTATTGCAATAACTGCTTGGCAATAAAGGCAATATCTTCAGCTTCAAGATCCGGTGCAACTTTTAATACCAGAGGAACGTAATGCTGATGTTCCTGAGCCAGTTCCAGCTGACGATTCTTCAGCGTTTCCAGCAATTCAGTCAGTGCATCGCCACTTTGTAAACTGCGCAGGTTCTTGGTATTTGGAGAAGAAATATTAACGGTGATATAGGAAGCATAATTATAGACTTTTTCTAAACAAATAAGGTAATCATCTACTGCTTTTTCTACCGGAGTATCAGCGTTTTTACCGATATTGATTCCCAGTACACCTTTAAATTTTGCAGCTTTAACGTTTTCAATCAGTTTGTCCACACCATCATTATTAAAACCCATACGGTTAATAATCGCTTTGGCTTTCGGAAGACGGAATAAACGTGGATGAGGATTACCAGGTTGCGGGCGTGGAGTAATGGTACCAATTTCAATAAAACCAAAGCCTTGACTGGCCAAGGCATCAATATAGGCACCATTTTTATCTAACCCTGCTGCAAGACCGACCGGATTAGGAAATTCGATTCCCATACAGGTCACAGGTTTCACAGCAACATTTTGACGCATCATGCCCATTTTATGGGATGATTTTAATAGTGATAGTGTCAGCTCATGTGCACGCTCTGGTGCTAAAGAAAACAACAAAGGGCGGGCTAGAGAATACAACATATCTAGAAAAGTCTACTGCTTTTTAAGTCGGCATATTATAGGCATAGGCTGACAAAAAAACCATGCTTTGCAAATCTTTATTTTTACCAGTTATTGCACAGTCGCTGTTAATTTAATCTGCCCTGCTTCATTATTTAGTTCCATTTTCTCGATACTTAGCCCCATTTGTGCCAACTGTGTCAGGAAGTTGGCCAGCACAGAATAATTTTCATGAGACAGCATCAACTGAATTTTTCCATCCATTTGCTGTGATGCGACCGACAGCCCTTGTTGCTGAGCAATACGCTGCACTTTTTCTGCTGCATCTAATTGCAAGTCTCCTGCCGGCTTCATAGTAACAGCATTGCTTTGCATCCAGACCAGCGTATCTTTTAGATCATTTAAACGTTTCTGCTGGGTATCTGCTGCCTGATGCATTGCCCAGAGTGCACTCGCAACAGCGGTCACCAGCACAAAGATTGTGGTAAAGATTACCAGAATGCGTTCACGTGCTGACAAACGATCCAGATAATCGGTCAGTTTTTCAATTTGCAGATCCATGCGGTTCTGTAAGGTTTCAATAGCTTTCATTATTGTATTTTCACCAGTCCTACGGCGCCTGTTCCATTCGCCTGTATATTCCCCAATTCTACTTTAAAGCCCTGCTGCCCCAGTTGCTTGGTCAAAGTATTTAAACTTTCAGATGAATTGGACTGTAACTGCAGACTCAATCCAGACGGATCATAATTGACACGCTGTGCCACAATCTGGTTTTGCATCAACACCGGCCCGACTCGGCTAATGAGCTGCAAAGCCTGAGTATCCGCAGTCTGACTTTGACGAAGCTGGGCTTCAAACTGACTTTTAATATTCTGCTCAGTGACCGGATAATTTTGTCCGAACCAATATTTAAACTGGTCAATCGCCTGCATCGCAGTGGTATTGGCGACTTTTTTATATTGATACCAGCGCACCGCATCATAAGTAAACTGTAGTACTAAAATCCCAAGAAAAACCGCCGCACAGGCTTTCCAGTAACCGGAAACAGTATGATCCGATTTACCCTTTGGCAGGATATTAAATGGATGCTGTTTCGGTTTTTTTAGCATTGGCAACGTATATTGGAACGAGTTTAATTGTTCACGTGTTGCTACCGCTTCTAAACTGCTCATTTGTTCAGGGCTGAGATTGCTGACCTGATATTCCAGATCTTTAGACTGAAAATCCAGATAAAGGCTCAGATCATCCACTGACTGGCCGATATATTCAGCTTCACGTACCAGCAAATGCCCACCAATTTGTGCAATAACGCGCTGCTGCGCATGTTCAGGCACTGGCAAAACCAGAAAGTCTGGCAATAATGCAGCGAGTTTAACAGGAATCAAATTCAGGGCATGCTGCAAAGTTTCAACTGTAGAATTTGCAATCCCCAGAATACTGATCTGGTCAGGCTGCTGAAAATGATGCAGCACTTTCATGGTATCGACAGGCAGTACTACATATTCTTCTAACAGATATTTAATGCCATCATTGCCCATTTTTTTATATTGGCTCTTTGGCAAAGTCTGCTGCAAAATTTGCACATGACGACTGGGAAAAAAGACCGTCGCCTCTTCACCATGATAGGCCTGAATATCCTGAATCAGCTGCTCAAGTGTTGCAGCAGTGTTCCAGAACTCCCCCTTTGACCATTGCCAAACCCCATTGGCTTCCGGCATCCATAAATACAACATCGATTGTGTTCTACCGTTTTAATTGGTTTTTATACTGTTGGAATAAAGCTTTTAACTTGTGTTGATAAGCCTGGTGCAATCACGGCCTGATCATAAATACGTGCTTCTGATAAATGAAATGGATGAAAAGACTCAGTCACGAGAATGGAGGCAATATGCGCCACAACATTCATATGACAAACCACCGCAATGGACTCATACGGCAGTTGCGATAACCATTCAACTGCAACTTTAGCATCATCATCAGGCTTGATGGTATTACAGATCACAACGGGTACATCTTTAAAATAGTGCTGTAAATGCGCCAGAGTTTCCTGTGCACGCAATAAAGGACTGACCACAAATACTTCCGGTTTGATGATATCCTTTAAATACTGCGCTGTCTGTTCCGCCTGTTGATGCCCGCGCTCCGTTAGGGGACGTTTGCTATCATTCCCATTCACTGGTGGCGCGGCTTCGCCATGTCGCACTAAAGTCAGTTGCATCTTATTTCCCTATTTATTTGGTCGCTACGGTCATCAGTCAGCATTATAATCATCGCGCTTCCTGTGTTATAGATCAGACTTGATGATGTGGCAAGACAAATTCGACATCACTGCGATGACCATTTTTCATCAAGGATAAAGCGATCGTCAGCGGCGGCGCTCCTTCAAAGATCACTTCATACAAGGCAGTTGTAATCGGCATATACACATCCAGCTCTTCTGAACGCGCTTTTACCTGCACAATGGTGTTGATCCCTTCCGCAGTTTGACCCAGTTCAGTCGTCGCCTGCTCTAGGGTTTTACCCTTACCTAATGCATAACCAACCTGATAGTTACGACTCAGCGGACTGTTACAAGTGGCAAATAGATCACCTACACCTGAAAGCCCAAGGAAAGTCAGCGGGTTTGCACCCAGCTTGACTGCAAACCGACTCATTTCCGCTAGAGCACGGGTCAGAATCATACTCTTGGTATTCTCACCAACATTATAGGCAGCCGCCATCCCCATCGCGACCGCATAAATATTTTTCAGCGCACCGCCCAGTTCTACGCCATGTACATCATCACTGGCAAAAACACGGAATAATGCACTATGGAGTGCCTGTTGCACTGCATAACGTACCAGTTCAGATTCACTGGCAATCACCGTACCTGCCGGCTGACCTGCGACAATTTCTTTGGCCAGGTTTGGACCAGACAGCACACCATAAGGCACTTCCGGTAGTTCTTCACGAATGATGTCACTCATAAAGCTGAAGGTATTGGCCTCAATCCCTTTTGTCAGGGAAATCACGGCTTGAGATGTGATAAAAGGCTTGATCTGCTGCAACACATCACGAAAAGAATGGCTTGGAATTGCGACTAGAATAATATCGCGATCACGAACAGCCTTCTCCAGATCGGACACAGCAAGCAGATTTTCTTCCAGCTTAAAATCCGGTAGATAGCGTTTATTGATATGTGTTGCATTAATATCTTCAGCTACTTCCGGATCACGAATCCAGATCATGGTATCGCAGCCATTTCGAACCGCGGTATTGGCCATTGCAGTACCAAAACTACCACCGCCTAAAACTGTAATTCTTAAAGCCGTATTCTGGTTGACCACTACCGGTTCAATCAAATCGGTAAAATTTAATTCTGACATCTTGTTTTCTAATATCCTGTGTCTTGAAATGCCTTAGTTTTGATTCCAATAACTTACATAATTCTGGGTCTGGATTTCAGCACGTGGTGCAATCGCTTTTGCCGCCGTACCGATATAGATAATGCCAGAAACCAGATCATCCTTACCAATGCCGAGCGACTGCTTGAAAAATTTTGATTCTACTACTGCGCCACTACGCCACATAGTTGAAAAACCTTGAGCCTGCAAAGACAGCAAGAAGTTTTGAATAGCGGCACCTGAACTCAAAATCTGCTCAAAATGTGGCACTTTCGGATGATCCTGCAAACGGGTTAATGCCAGTACCAGCAAAGGTGCACGAAAAGGATGATTCTTAACCCGTTCAATCTGAGCTGATTCAGTTTGACCCAGATCTATCAGTGCTTGCGATAACAGTTCACCAAATGCTTCACGTTGCGCATCCGGGATGATCACAAAAGTGGTAGGTTTTAACCGGTGATGATCCGGTGCTGTCAAAGCAGCTTTAAATGCCATTTCTAACTGTTCTGCATTCGGCGCAGGTGCCAGCAAATGTCCTATTGATTGACGTTGGTGAATATTTTGATGAACGATGTCGACCACAGATTCCGTCATTGCTTTATAGATCTATAACTTAAAAACTACGGTCAAGATTAGCATATTCCACTAGTAATACTCTAGAAACTTGCAAATACCTCTACCTTGAAAATATTTAAGGAAGATTACAATATTTTCTATGGAATCAATAAAAGGTCTCTTTCATTCACTTTTCTCTCATAGAGCAACATCAAAAATTGCCAAACTTATACAACAGCTCCTAATTCTGTGCTTTTTACTGTGTTTCAATATTCCCAGTTCTGTTTTCAAGCGAGATTTTATGATGAAAAAAACAATTGCGATCAGCGGATTAGCAGCTTCAGCTCTACTTTTAACTGCCTGTGCATCTAACCCGACTTCAGTGGCGGTTCAAAAGGAAAATAATCAGTTTGAAGTAACAGGATTAGGTAAAAACCAGTTAACCTCTAAAAATAATGCAGTGAATGCCGCCAGCAAAACCTGTGGCTCCAAAGCAACTGCGATTATTCTGGATGAAAAAACTTCTTATAATGGTGCACTAAAAGGTGTAGTCGATGAACAGACCGGACAAATGATTCAGGCTGCTGCGACTGTATTAGGCAATATTGCCGGCACCAACACCGGATTGAACCAGAATGATGATTATCAGACTGTTTTAACGTTCCGCTGTGAAGCAAAATAAGCTTCAACATGTGCAGTAATAAAAAACCGCTCTTTAAGAGCGGTTTTTTTGCAGTTTAGATTAGCAATAGCCTTCCAAACGGGTCAGCGGTAATTTTTGTCCAATCGCTTTTTCAATCTCTGGCAAATAGAACGCATCATCTTCCGCCAGGAAACTGATACTTACACCACGCGTTCCCGCACGACCAGTACGACCAATACGGTGTACGTAATCATCGGACTGTTCAGGTAAAGTGAAGTTAATCACATGAGATACGCCATCCACATGAATACCACGACCGGCAACGTCTGTCGCAATCATGATGTTATGTTTACCATTTTTGAACTGGTCTAACATTTTTAAGCGTTTGTCTTGGGCAATTTCACCTGACAGCATTACCACCTTATAACCATCACGTTTTAAATGATCATATAGCTTACGTACCTGATCACGACGGTTAGCGAAAATCATGACCTTTTCAATCGGCTCATCACGCAGAATGTCTTGCAGCAGTTTGTATTTATCTGCCTTCGCGACCATATAAACACGTTGTTCAACGTCGGCATTGGTTTTCTTTTCCGGCTCAATTTCAACAGTCACCGGTTCAAATAACCATTGCTGTGCCAGATTCAAGACATCATAGCTAAAGGTTGCAGAGAACATCAGTGTCTGACGCTGCTCTTTGCGTGGCGAGAAACGCACAATACGTTTTACTGATGGAATAAAACCCATATCCAGTAGACGGTCAGCTTCATCAATCACCAGGAATTCAATCTGGTCTAGCCAGACTTCTTTTTGCTCGACAAAATCAATCAGACGCCCTGGAGTAGCAACCATGATATCCACTGGCGCTTTATCCAATTGAGCTTTCTGCTTGTCAAAATCTACACCACCTAGAAGTGTTACCACACTCAGGTCAGTAAACTTGGTCAGCTCATGTGCATCGCTTTCAATCTGTAATGCCAGCTCACGAGTCGGTGCCAAAATCAGAGCACGCGGTTCACCACGATAACGCTGTTCTTTTACCGGATTATTCAGCAAGTCATTAATCACGCTAATCAGGAATGCGGCTGTTTTACCCGTACCCGTTTGTGCACGACCAATAGCATCATGTCCTGCCAAGGTGAATTTTAAAACCTTCTGCTGAATCGGCGTCATCGAAGTAAAGCCTAAAGCATCAATTGCCTTTTTCAGTTGGGGATGTAAATTTAAGGTTTCAAAACCAGATGACATAAAGCGCTGCTCTAATTTGATAATCACTAAGATGGAATAGTATAAACAAAAAACGCCCCAATTTATATTGGGGCGTTTATTAGCTTAATCCGAAGATTAGTCTAATGGTTGAACTTCTTCAGCTTGGAAGCCTTTTTGGCCTTTAACTACACTGAATTCAACACGTTGGCCGTCACGAAGTGAACGGTGGCCTTCGCCTTGGATTGCACGGAAATGAACGAATACGTCATCACCGCCGTTGCGTTGAATAAAGCCGAAGCCTTTAGTGTCGTTGAACCATTTAACTACGCCTTGTTCACGAGCAGCTGTCATAAGTTAATCCTCATTGATACTAAAAAAAGGACCACCCGGTGTTGCAAACAGCAGAGCAAACAAGTTTGAAAATATTATTTTTAAGCTTGTAATCATTCTGTAAAACTATTAACAAAATCCCGGTTACATCCATTGTGTATAGGGCGAAAAACAATCAATTTGTTTATCTGAAATCCTAAATACGCAACGAGCTTAACATGGGTTTATGACAATTAATAGATATTTTTTAGCTTTGTTCCTTTTGATTTAGTTATTTTTTTCACAATATATATCAGAAAAATTATATATATTATTTCATGTAACTTTTTAGCTAAATAGTTGGGTTTTGGCATCCTATTTGCTAATATTTATAGCCTTTTTTGCGATATGAATAAAACGGAAATGAGTGATAACCACGGTCAAGCGCATATTATTGATGCCATGGGTAAACCCTGTCCGATGCCGCTCCTGATGTTAAAGCGTGCATTAAAAGCAGATCAGGGCAAAACATTCTTGTTAAAGTCATCAGATCCATATAGTCAAACTGATGTTACACGGTATTGCCAAATGCATCAGTTAAAATGCGAATCTCAACAGATTTCTACGACCGAGTATCACTACCTGATTGAATCTTAAAAATTTTCAATTAAACTAGATGCTCTCCATACTCGTATAAAAGTTTACATTTCTCTACCCAAATATCCATTATTTGAGGAGAGTTTGGATTAAGATAAAACCTAGTTAAGGGTTAAATCCCCCGCACTTCAAGGAGAACACATGAGTGACAGCCGCAATCAATTGATGCCCCTGTCATTATCGGCGCCAGGTGTCAATCTTGGTGCTTATATTAGCACTGTCAATCAAATTCCTATTTTGACGGCCGAACAAGAAAAAGAGTTGGCCGAACGCTATTACTACGACCAGGACCTGGACGCAGCAAAAATGCTGGTCATGTCTCATTTGCGTTTCGTGGTACATATTGCACGTAGTTATGCAGGTTATGGCCTGCCTCAAGGTGACCTGATTCAGGAAGGCAACCTTGGCTTGATGAAAGCCGTTAAACGTTTTGACCCTAGTATGGGCGTACGTCTGGTGTCATTTGCGGTGCACTGGATCAAAGCTGAAATTCATGAATATGTAATTCGTAACTGGCGTATTGTCAAAATTGCGACCACTAAAGCGCAGCGTAAACTGTTCTTCAATTTACGTAGCTTGAAAAAGTCTTCTAAAAAGTTAACGCTTGAAGAAGCTCAGTCGATTGCCAATGACCTGAATGTAACACCAGAACAGGTACTGGAAATGGAAGGCCGATTGACGGCTTATGATGCAGCATTTGAAGCATCAGGTGACGATGATGACGAAAATTCAACTCACGTTGCTCCAGCATTATATCTGGAAGACAACCGTTATGACCCGGCACGTCTGATTGAAAATGAAGACTATGAGGAACAAAGCACCTCTGCCCTGCATGAAGCGATGGAACAGTTAGATGACCGTTCCCGTAATATCTTGCAGCGTCGCTGGCTGGATGATGAAAAATCAACCTTGCATGAACTGGCAGCTGAATATAATGTTTCCGCCGAACGTATCCGTCAGCTTGAAAAGAATGCAATGGAAAAAATCAAAGTGGCAATGTCTTCAAACTGATGTATTGAATTAATATGCTACCAATCCTAAGAAAAAGCCTTCATATATGAATAATGCCAGTCAGTTAAG
>NZ_JAALGV010000038.1:0-39827 GCF_011174875.1 Acinetobacter sp. GFQ9D191M | reverse complement strand
AGATTAAATCATTTTAGAGTAATATGTACTCGATATGACAAGCTCAAAAGAAATTATCAAAGTTCTGTTGCCTTAGCCTGTATATTTTTATGGCTACCGTTATAGGGTTAATTATGAACAGTAAGTGTCAACAGACCCTATCCAATTCAGTTGTTTTAGAAAAAAAACTTTTCTTATTAAAATGTTGTATACCCAAAACTTGATCAACAACCAAACCGACATATTGGTCATTATGGTGAATACATAATACTTTTTGAGTCGGTGAAAACTGGCTACTCTGTCCTGATACATATTGAGTCAAATCAGAAACTGATAATAACCTTCCCCGAATATTGGCCAACCCTAAAACCCATGATTGAGTATTAGGAACTGGCGTATATTTTGGAGGATAGATCACTTCGGATACTTCCCCCAGCGGGGCAACAAAATATTGCCCCATCATCTCAAAAGCAATGCCTGACCATCGGTTGACTTCATTTTCATTAGAAACGTAGTTTTTATTTCCCCGTTTCGCAATGCGAAGCAATTCGATAAATCCATTTGCTGCCATAGAGCTTATCCTGCGTTGAGGTGGTGCTTAATCACTTCAATCAACTGTTTTTCATCTACCGGTTTTGTAAGATAATCTGCGGCGCCCTGACGTTTACCCCAAACGCGGTCAGTGGCCTGATCTTTGGTACTTACAATCACAATCGGAATATGCTTGGTGGTTGCACCACGTGCAATTTGACGTGTTGCCTGGAAGCCATTCACGCCTGGCATGACCACATCCATCAATACCAGATCTGGCAACTCAGCCTGAGCCATGGTTACCCCATCTGCACCATTGGATGCTTCAATCACCTCAAAGCCATGTTTAGAAAGAATCTCTCTAAAACGGAATGTTTCTGTCGGTGAGTCATCTACGATTAAGATACGCGCCATGCCAATTCCCTAAAAAATCAATTATTAAGCACTAATATGGTTACGGATTGCGTTAAGCAATTCATCTTTACTGAAAGGTTTAGTCAAGTATTCGTCCGAACCAACAACACGACCTTTGGCCTGATCAAATAAGCCATCTTTACTCGAAAGCATAATCACAGGAATATTCTGATAATTTTGAGAATTTTTAATCAATACACAAGTTTGATAACCATCTAGACGAGGCATCATGATGTCTACAAATACGATATCCGGATTGGTTTCTGCGATTTTTGACAAAGCTTCAAAACCATCTACCGCAGTCACGACTTCATATCCTTCGCGCTGTAGAAGAGTTTCTGCTGTACGACGAATGGTCTTTGAGTCATCAATGACCATAACTTTTAGATTTTGGAATTTATCGTCCATTTTGACCCTTCCCATTTTAGAAACGATGCGCCATAAGGCTCATAGGATTATTTTATTACGATCGATAAACATTTTTAACACAAATCCACTTGTATTATCAATGAACATTTTCTACACAAGTGTGCATAAATGGCGGATTTTCATTAACCATTTCACATTTTTATTTTGTCATTGCTTTTTTTTTGACTGATGGTAGTTTTTAATTCGTGAATTTGAGTCTAATATAGCATTATTATTACTTTAAAATAAGTAATTTAGTCAACTTTCAATTGGGGAGCCAATGATGAGTCAGTTTTCAGAAAAACTTGCTTTCATTGATAAAAATAAAATGACTGGCCGATTCATATTTGCAGTGACACTTTTTCTTCAGGTCACCATTTCTTATGCCTCAACTAACCAGCCACCAAAAGCCACCTGGTACCGCTATTATGATAATAAAGGTGTGGCCAATATCAGCACTAACGTTACCCCCAACCATATCCGCTATGGATATGAGGCACTTGACCAGAATATGCAGGTCATTAAACGTGCACGTCCTTATAATGTCGATAAAGATATTAAACAGGCGCCGCAACGTGCCCAGCAGGCTCAGCGCATTGCAGAAGACCAGAAACTGAAACGTGCCTATACCAATAGCCATGTTGCTCTACAAAAAAAGAATGAAAGTCTGAGCCAACTTAAAAAACAGATTGCCTTTCAGCAAGAGCAGATGAAACAGTTGCAGCAAGACCGGGTTATGTTTTTACGCCAAGAACGTGAATATTTACGTAAAGGCAATAATCCCCCGGCATCTTTGAAAGCCAACCTTGAAAACAACCAGAAAAACCTGATTTCTCAAAAAGAAAATATTCAATCTTTACAAACTCGCTATCGAAATATGGAAGCGGAATACGACAGAATTATTGCCCGTTTAAAAGCACTTGAATAAACACAAATAACTTGTTGTTGCTTTAAACGACCACAAGTGAAAAGGATTAATATGCCATTTGCACAGCATTTTCATATTTCAAAGACCCCTTCTTCGCGCTCTGTATTGATGGTGAGTGCACTTTGCTTAAGTCTTTTTCTAAGCGGCTGCAATAAAAATGAATCTACACCGCAAGCCGAAAGTCCCAAAACAATTGAACTAATTCTTCAGGATCTGGTAGCTGTAAAAACAGGTACTTCAATCCAGAAATCCGCATTTACCGGCACTATTCGCGCAGTCAACCAAAGCAGTATTCAAGCGCAGGTTTCGGCCACTGCCACCAGTGTTAATGCTCAGGTCGGTGACAATGTAGCTAAAGGTCAGGTACTGGTTCGCTTAAATAATCAGGACAATGCCGCACGTCTGGCTCAGGCCCGTGCCAATCTGGCATCTACCCAGGCACAGGCCAATCAGGCGCGTAACATGATGCAGCGCAAAAAGCGCCTGCTCGACCAAGGCTTTATTTCTAAAGTTGAATATGAGCAAAGTCAGGTTGACTATCAGGCCCAGGTTGAAAATGTCCGCGCACAGCAAGCCAATGTCGATATTGCCGTAAAAGCCGATCGTGATGGCATTATCACCAGCCCGATTAGTGGCGTGATCACCCAGCGTCAGGTTGAGCCCGGTCAAACCGTGGCGATCGGACAAACCCTGTTTGAAATCGTAAATCCAAATCAACTGGAAATTCAGGCCCGTGTCCCGAGTGAGATGCAGTCCAGTCTGCGTTTAGGTAGCAAAATTGAATACCAGATTCAGGGCAATCCAAACACATTTACCGCTGCTATTAGCCGGGTATCTCCAATTGCTGATCAGGCTAGTCGCCAGATTGAATTCTTCGCCAGACCAAATGAAAGTATTCCCTCTTTAAGTATTGGCTCTTTTGTTGAAGGCAATATTCTGAGTTCTCAACAAGTTTCTGGTCAGATTATTCCCCTCGATACCATTCAGGATATCCAGAATAAACCTTATGTCTGGGTTATTCGCCAGAACAAAATTATTAAAGTGAATGTTCAGGTTCTGGAACAGCGCTATAACCAGAATACTGCAGTGATCCAAGGTCTGGAAACAGGTGATCAGGTCAGTCGCATTCCATTTACCGAGGCAGATCTCAACAAGCCAGTGACAGTGCGTTCCAACTAATCAGACAGGATCATTAATATGTGGTTTACCCGAATTAGTGTGAAGTATCCCGTCTTCACTATTATGATGATGTTCTGTTTGATGGTACTTGGACTGGCTTCCTGGCAGCGCATGGGTGTGGAAGAATTTCCGGATGTCGATTTCCCCTTTGTCGTAATTTATACGAATTATCCAGGTGCTTCTCCAGAAACTGTTGAATCGGAAATTACCAAAAAACTCGAAGACCAGATCAATACTATTTCCGGTTTAAAACAGGTGATTTCACAATCCAGTGAAGGCCTGTCGATGATTACGGCCGAATTCAATCTGGAAGTGCCTTCAACCACGGCAGCACAGGATGTCCGTGACAAAATTGCTTCAGTCACCGCTGAATTCCGTGATGAAATTCAGGAGCCAGTCGTCGAGCGTTATGATCCGACTGCCAATGCAATCATGTCGATCGTATTTGAATCTGACAATATGGGCTTAAAAGCACTAAGCTCCTATCTGGATCAGCGCATTGTTCCACAACTACGGACTGTTCCGGGTGTAGGTACAGTCAACCTGCTCGGTGATGCACAGCGCCAGATTCGTATTCAGGTTGAACCACAGAAACTGCAAGCTTTTGGCATTGGCGTGGATAGCGTCATTAATACTCTGAAATCTGAAAATATCGAAGTTCCGGGCGGTACATTAAAATCTGGCAACTCGGAACTGGTGATTGAGATCAATTCCAAAGTCCTGCATCCCCTCGCCTTTGGCGATCTGGTCATTGCCAATAAAAATGGTGCACCGATCTTTCTGAAACAGGTCGCAGAAATTGAAGATAGTCAGGCAGAACTTGAAACTGGTGCATTTCTGGATGGCAAGGCTGCAGTGGCTGTCGACATTCTGCGTAGCTCTGATTCTAATGTTATTGAAGTAGTAGACAGTACCTACAAAACTCTTGAAAGCATTAAAGCCCAATTGCCACAAGGAACCACCTTAAAAGTTGTGGTGGATTCTTCAAAAAGTATCCGCGGCACCATTGGTGATGTTGCGCGTACCATTATTGAGGGTGCGGTTCTTGCTGTGCTGATTGTTCTATTATTTTTAGGTTCTTTCCGCTCAACGGTCATTACTGGCCTCACTTTACCGATTGCATTGCTCGGAACTTTGACCTTTATCTGGGCTTTTGGTTTCAGCATCAATATGATGACCTTATTGGCCCTGTCTTTAAGTATCGGTTTGCTGATTGATGATGCAATTGTAGTACGGGAAAATATCGTACGGCATACCGATATGGGTAAAGACCATGTCACTGCCGCGCTGGACGGCACCAAAGAAATTGGCCTTGCCGTTCTGGCAACAACACTGACCATTGTCGCGGTATTCTTGCCTGTTGCCTTTATGGGCGGAATCATTGGCCGTTTCTTCTATCAGTTCGGTGTAACGGTGAGTACCGCCGTTCTGATTTCCATGTTTGTTAGCTTCACTCTAGATCCAATGCTATCTGCGCATTGGGCAGAAAAGAAAAAAGATCCCAATAAAAAGCCAGGTCGAATTAAACGTTTCTTTAACTGGATTTCAGGCAAATTAGACAATTTAAGTCATGTCTATGAAAAGCTATTGAAACTAGCTTTACGCTTTAGATTCATTACTATTGTAATTGCAGTGGCGTCTTTGTTTGGCGCTCTAGCCCTGTCGAAACTGATTGGTACCGAGTTCGTACCTGTCCCGGATAAGGGTGAAATCCGGATCAAGTTTGAAACTCCAGTCGATGCTTCACTGGAATATTCACAAGCCAAACTGCAGCAGGTCGATAAAATTGTACGTCAGCATCCTGATGTACGTGCAACTTACGGCGTAATTAATGGTGTGACCGATCGCGGTAAAAACCATGTCAGCTTACGTGTCACTGTGACTCCGCGGACTGAACGCGAGAAAAGCTTGAATGATCTCAATAATGAATTCCGTCAACGTTTACAATCTGTGGGCGGCATTACCATTACCTCAGTCGCTTCCGCGGATGAAACCGTATCGGGTGGCCAAAAGCCGATTATGATTTCAATCAAAGGCCCTGATTTGAATGAACTACAGAAGATTTCCGATCGCTTTATGGTCGAGATGGCTAAAATTGATGGCATTGTCGATCTTGAATCCTCACTGAAAGAGCCAAAACCGACCTTAGGTGTACAGATCAATCGCGTTCTGGCCAGTGATCTTGGTTTGTCAGTCAATCAAATTGCCAATGTGGTTCGCCCACTGATTGCCGGCGATGATGTCACCACCTGGCAGGATGAAAAAGGTGAAACTTATGATGTTAACTTACGCCTGACCGAAGACCGACGTACCTTGCCAAGTGATCTGCAAAATATGTATATCACTTCATCTAAAATGGATGGCAATAATCAGCCGATTTTGATCCCGCTTTCTAGCGTTGCTAATTTTGAAGAAAAAATGGGAGCTTCTCAGATTAATCGTCGAGATCTGGCGCGTGAGGTACTGGTTGAAGCAAATACCTCTGGACGCCCTGCAGGTGACATCGGTACCGATATCAGCAGACTTCAGGATAGTTTCGACATGCCGCCGGGTTATAGTTTTGATACCCAAGGTGCCAATGCTGATATGGCAGAATCCGCTGGTTATGCGCTGACTGCGATTACCCTGTCAATTGTATTCATTTATATCGTACTCGGCTCCCAGTTCAACAGCTTTATTCACCCTGCTGCCATTATGGCTTCATTACCCTTGTCATTAATTGGTGTATTCCTGGCGCTATTCCTGTTTAATTCGACCATGAATCTGTTTTCAATTATCGGTATTATTATGCTGATGGGCCTGGTGACCAAAAATGCGATTCTGCTTATCGACTTCATCAAGAAAGCCATGGATCGGGGTGAAGCCCGTTATGATGCGATTCTGAATGCCGGCAAAACCCGTTTACGTCCAATTCTGATGACCACCAGTGCCATGGTCATGGGAATGGTGCCGCTCGCTCTGGGCTTAGGTGAAGGTGGTGAACAAAGTGCACCGATGGCACATGCCGTGATCGGCGGGGTAATTACCTCCACCCTGCTGACATTGGTCGTGGTTCCAGTGATTTTCACTTACCTGGATGACCTTAAGAATTTTATGCTGCGCCAAGCCCGTAAAATCATGGCATAATTTAAACCATCACAATGAGGTGACATTCAAGAATGTTCGCCTCATTTTTTATTGTATAATCTCTGCTTTAACGCTTAATTTTTTAGGACAGTTTCCATGCGCGCGAGTCGCTTTTTATTTGCAACGTTGAGAGAAACCCCGAACGATGCTGAAGTTATTTCACATCAGCTGATGCTTCGTGCCGGTATGATTCGTAAGTTGGCTTCAGGTTTGTACACCTGGCTGCCGATGGGCGTTCGCGTATTAAATAAAGTTGCAGCGATCGTTCGCGAAGAAATGAATAACGCAGGTTCACTCGAAGTCTTGATGCCTGTGACTCAACCAGCTTCTCTTTGGGAAGAATCTGGTCGTTATGTGCAATACGGTCCTGAACTATTACGTTTTAAAGATCGTCATACCAATGACTTTGTGCTTGGCCCAACACATGAAGAAGTGATCACTGATCTGGCACGTAATGAGCTAAAAAGTTACAAACAACTGCCTGCAAACTTCTACCAGGTTCAAACCAAGTTCCGTGACGAAATTCGTCCTCGTTTTGGCGTAATGCGCTCACGTGAATTCATCATGAAAGATGCCTATTCTTTCCATGCGGATCAGGAATCTCTGCAAGAAACTTACGACAAAATGTACGAAGCGTACTGCAAGATCTTTACCCGTTTAGGTCTGGATTTCCGTCCAGTACAAGCGGATACCGGTTCAATTGGTGGCTCAGGTTCACACGAATTCCACGTCTTGGCTTCAAGTGGTGAAGATGATATCGCCTTCTCAACTGAATCTGATTATGCGGCTAACATCGAAATGGCTGAAGCGATTCTGGTGGGCGAACGTGCTGCTCCGGCTCAAGAACTGAAAGTAGTTGATACTCCGAATCAGAAAACCATTGCTGATGTATCCAATTTCCTTGGTACTGATCCTGCGCATTCAGTGAAGGCATTACTGGTTCAAGGCGTTGCAGCTGAAGAAGGTAAAGCAGCTCCTGTCGTTGCCCTGTTCCTTCGTGGTGACCATGAACTGAATGAAATTAAAGCCGAAAAGCATCCAAAAATTGCTGCGCCTTTGGCTTTTGCTACTGAAGCTCAACTTGCTGAACTAGGTTTGACTGCTGGTTTTGTAGGTCCGCAAGGTTTAGTAGAAAAAGGCCTAACAGTAATCGTTGACCGTGCTGCTTCTGTACTGTCTGACTTTGTTGCAGGTGCAAACGAAGCAGACAAGCACGCAACTGGCGTGAACTGGGAACGTGATGCGCAGTTTAGCGAAGTTTATGACCTGCGTAATGTGGTTGAAGGCGATCCTTCTCCAGATGGTAAAGGTACACTTCAAATCAAACGTGGTATCGAAGTAGGTCATATCTTCCAGTTAGGCAAAAAATACTCTGAAGCTTTAGGCTGTAAAGTCTTAGGTGAAGATGGCAAACCATTCACTGTAACGATGGGTTGTTATGGTATCGGTGTGACACGTGTCGTAGCATCTGCAATTGAACAGAATTACGATGAAAAAGGCATCATCTGGCCGGCTGCGATCGCTCCATTTGAAGTGGCAATTGTGCCAATGAATGCGCATAAATCACCTCGCACTTTAGAAGCTGCTGAAAGCTTATATGCAGAACTGCAAGCTGCTGGTTTTGACATACTGCTTGATGACCGTAATGAACGTCCAGGTGTGAAATTCTCTGATCTTGAATTGACTGGTATTCCACATCGCATTGTGATTGGTGAAAAAGGTCTGGATGCAGGTACTTTTGAATATAAAGGTCGCCGTGATGCAGAATCAGTAAATCTTTCGAAAGAAGAACTACTGGCAAAAATTGCGAAATAATATTTTCTAACGAACACAAAAAATCCCGCCTAGAGCGGGATTTTTTATATGTCTGAATTAGCAGAACTTATGTCCGCCAAAGCAGTTTGAGGTCACATTCTGGTTTTGTAGCAGCTTGTCCATTAAGGTTAAAGTTGCAGGAGTACCATCTACATAATTAGTAAATTTACCCACATCAATATTCAATTTACGCACCACCGCGACATTCGCCAGAGACCCTAAAGCCTCGCCCACACTGACATCAATCAAGTTTTCAGGACGTAAAAGAAATTCAGAAATAGCAGTTGCTACCTGAGGTAACACGAATGAAATATCAACTTCATCTGTAGTTTTTAATACACCCAGTTGAATCGGGTCTTTAAAAGATAGCCACCAACCTGGTTTGGCAATATCAGCCGCGTCCGCACCTTGCCAATGCACATTCTGACTCTGTAAAGACAAATAACCGCCTGTACCATTTAATGGAATATTATGGATCATATTCAGAGCTTGGACAAAGGTGATGTCCATATTCAGGTTATCCAGACTTGAACCAGCACCCATTTGAAAGAAAGAATGTGTTCCTAAATTAAGAAATCCAATTAATGGATCAAACTCTACATACAGCTTATCTTTTGAAAAATCTGGTGTACCAATCACATCACTTGGCAAAGTTGAACCCGTTAAAGCCTTTGCTAATGGAATCGAAGCAATAGTAGAACGGATATTACTTACAGTCGCTGACTTTAAGCGTTGCCCAGTCACGACAGTTTCTGGCATAGTAAAGTCTACCCGCATGGAAGGGACTGTAATCCCGGTATGGCCATCAGCACCTGGCTTACTGGTAAAAGTACGTGTTTGTCCTAAAGCCTTTAGATTCCCTGAGATTTTTTCATCATTTGCAATACCAAAGGTTCCCGCTTTTGTAACAGACTCACCAGTGGTTTGCGCCATTTTCATATAACCACTAAAACTTTTGAGGCCATCATTCGGATTTTCGATGTTGTCAGTCCCCATGGTTAAGAGTCCGACAATTTTATCTGCACCTAGACGAAAACCGACCACTTCACGGGTAGAAGCACTTCCACCATTTTTAATTGCAAACTCAACAAAGGGATTACTCACACTGGCACTGGTATTAGCACGGTCACCTGAAAAGACAGGGTTACCCTTATCATCAAGACTGGTATTTAAGCCACTCAATGCCAAGTTAGAAATATCAATATCACAGCCATTAGTATTCCCAATACTGTTATTCGTTCCACCACAACCGAGCTGCAAAGTTTTGATATTAATGTTCAGTTCCATTAAAGCTTCAATACTTAGCTTATGGAAGTTAATCCCTTGTGATGAATCATAAGCATTTTCCAAATTTAATAAGGCCTGTGCATCAACTGCCGATAAAGCCTCATCGTCTAAGGCTGTCATTGCCATCGCCTGTTGACTAAGGCCCATTAAAGTGACAATCAAGCTATTCAATATTATTTTTTTCATGAAATCATCCCTTATTTCAGCGCGGTGTAATGCCAAGCGTACTGCGCATGGTTCCGCCTGTGAGTGCAATTGTTGCTATATTCTGCATATTGCCATTTGTGGTCATGGCCATGTTGGTTCTAAACGGCTCGATAATCTTCTGATCTTTATTAAATTTAATTTGATTATCTAAAGTAACAGTATCTTCACTCACGCCTATTTTGGTGATTAATCCTAAATTCCCTTCCATACGATTAAAGTTAATCGCAGAAGTATGAACTGCACCTGTGCTATCTACATCTTCATTAATCAGACTAAAATAACTACCAAGATTATTAACATCACCTTTTTCTGTAGAAGTTAATGTTCGGAACTTAAAGTTTGCATCCAACGATAAATAATTTTCGCCTGCTACATCCAGTCCCGGAATAATCATTAACTCACCACTACCATCAAGCATCATGGCAATTGTTGTTAATACATCATCGCGTTTAGAAAAGTTGTCATCAGGAACAAACTGATCACATTTATTGCCTGATACACAGTTATATTTAGATCCCGGTAATTGGCCAATTGCCACTTCAGCTTTAGCTGCGATCAGCAATTTATCAGCTTTTACATAGATGCCTTCATCTTCATAACCAATCACCCCTTTGGATTCAATAAAGGCATCAATATTTCGAAGGCCAGCATAATAGTTTCGCGCATGGCCATTCTCTACACCACCATCAATTAAAAGAATTGAAGTTGTACTTGGTGCTCCAGTTTTGGCATCCTTTCCATAACCTTCAGTTGATGCCATCACGTTATAGGCAATACCATTCTTGTCACCGTCATATTTTGTACCCGACAAAGCAACATTGGCATTCAGGTTGTAAATTGGAATACCAATTCCCCAAGAACCACTATTCCCGGAAATAATACCAGTATCATTAGAAATAAAATTTGCTTTGGCTGCAATCGACTGGAAATCCATACCCCGTATGGCGATTAGTGCAAAATCCTGATTAGCAGACGTACTGCTTAAAGTTTGCTGCAAAATCGGATTACTTTGTCTAAGTGTTGACTTAATATTGTCATTAACTAAAAATTCTAGGCTCTGCGCCTGAATTGTATTGATATAAATATCGCCAAAATCGATATATGCATTATTTTTTCCAGTTAATGAACGTAATTCATTAAACTGAACTGCATAGCTTCCTTTACCCGTATGACCAATTTCCAAAGTCGTTGGTTTTAAACCCTGTGCTGCTGCCACTTCCTGATTGGTAAAATCAGCTGATAAACCAAGATGCAAGCCGCCTTCACCTGCGTTATAGCTTGAAACACTGCGATCTTGTCGCGTCAGCACACCACCAACTTTATTACTTATATCAAAAGAGTTCAGTTTTGACTGATCAGCACCTAACGACAAACGTGCATTACTCACTGCACCCGAAATACCATAGCGCATGATATTTTTTAAATCGCCATCTCCATTCTGATAGCGTAAATCAAAGTTTAATCCAGCTGTTTGCGCACCAGTTGTTCCTACAGCCACTGGTTTTAAATTAATTAGATGGTCTTGTGTGCCACTTTTACTGGCGAGTACGACGCCTTGTATCGGGTCTATATACATATAGCCCGTACCAGCGAAGTTAAAATTAAAGTTATCTAGAACTAAGCTATTTGTACCTAAAGTATGTTTGATCGTGGCATCTTGCAAATTGAAATCGATAGTAGCTGTTTCATTCTTATTGAATAAACCTGCTGTCGTATGAAGCACCATTTTAAATGGACTATCAATCGCAAGACCTAATTTGCCCAAATTTTGATTGTTTTCGACACAGCTTGTTCCAACACAATCCTTACTCACAAGTTTAAAATCTGCATTGGCACTAAAGGGAGCTACGCTTGCTTCTAGACGGATCCCTGCACCAGCATCGGTCGCACCGACATCAAACTTAAGCTGGCTTAAAATCGCATTTTGATCTTTGCCTAAGATTTCTACTTTATGCAATCCCAGTCCCATCTTGGTATTTACATCAGCATTCGGGTCATACCAATTGAGCTGTTCAACTTCTACTTTTGATACCTCGTGTGTAATCGTAATACCGTCTTGACCAGTGATATGACCCAATTCTTGTTCTTCAATCAGCTCTAGTGCATAACTATGCTGTGCTAAACAGACACATGCCGTTAATAATTTAATTTGTGATTTTATTTTTTTCATTCTTTCATCCCTATACTGCATCCATGCAGTTAGCAACGGCTTTGTGCACTCCCAGCTGAGCAGTTAAAGCCAAATATTTTTAAGTTTCCTGACATGTGCATGTTGCCGTGCATATTGAGACCCATAAACCCCTTCTCACGCCCCCGGTCAAATTCCGGAACATCTGCTGAGGCAGTGGTATATGTACCGTCCGCTTTATAAACACGATTGGTGAAGGTCGTATACCTCTCTGAATTGGCATAGCCTTCTTTATCGCCCTCACCGGTTCCGGTTTCAATAGCCAAAGTATTAAAACCCAAGTTTCTGATTTTTAAAGGTTTATCATCATAAAAAGTGATTTTCATGGCTGTTTGAGGATCGCCTGCCACATTAGTAATTGTAGTGCCATCGATAGAAAACTTATCAATTTGCAGGGTGCCTTGTATGCCTTTAAATACCAGCCATTTTTTATTGCCTTGAGCATCAACATGATTGTTCGGAGAAATAGCCAAGCGACAAAACAAGGTGTTAATTCCACAATCTGTTGTTGGCTTGTAATACACCTCTAACTTATTAGCGACCGTTTCAGAAATTTGAGATTTCGTTAAATCAGTAGCGTATTGATGGTTGAGTGACAAGGTCCAGCTTAAATCTGCTCCGCCTTGACCCGTTTCCGCTGTCATTTGCTGCGGATCAAGACTGACCAAGCCGGCTTGTGTCGCAAAAGAAATCCCAAGAACTGTAGCAAGCATTAACTTTTTCAACATTGCCCTATTCCTTTATAGACCTGTAGTTTTTATTTTTAGATGTTGAATCAACACACCATCAATCACTGCTGAACCAAAATTCCTCATTGAGTTATCAGTAGCCCCCATAAATACCACACCAGTAGCATTATTATCATCTTTTGCCTTCAGCATATTAGTATTGGCAATACGTTCAACAGAACCAATGGCGATACTACTGTGAGTTGCATCGCGTCCTTGATACAAGGCAATGCTATCTGAAGCTTGAGCTTTAATTTCAGTACCACACGTATATACATTACATGTAGAGCCTAAAAGTGCTTCTGATCCTAAAAAACCACCTTTTCCATCTGGATAACGCTGATAAATCCGGTTGTAAATATCTGGAATTTTAGGAATACGTGTCACTTCCAAAATAATATTATTTCCTTCCGAACCCACAACAAAAGGCTGATACATACTTCCTAGTACCAAATTGATATTCGGGCTATATAAATACAATCCCTCGGTATCATGAAATATAGGAGCTGCAGAGCCATTTAAAGCAGGAGTCGGACCATCTCCATCAAGATTATTCTCTTTTGCTGCACTACTAATACGAATCCCTTTACTGTTCAAATTGTTTGAATCACTGGTCAAAGTAGAGGGATCATCATTAGTATTGAGTCGGATCAGACTCGCCAGGCCCAAGGTTTGACTATATGCAAGATCAGGCGATGTAAGGGTTTGAAATAATCGGACTTGCGAACCGTTCATGCTCAAGCCATTAGCAATAAACTGTGCACGAAAACGTTCAGAAATATCTAAGCCTGAAGTAGGTGCTCCAGTAGCATAATCTACGGTATTACTTGAATTTAAAGAACGTGAGAAAATATCAGTCCAGAAACCAAGCTTAATATTATTATCTGCTTCATTTGCAGCAACTGTTGCAAGAGGTGCTTCTAAAGCTAGATAGCCCACTTCTTTTCCCGTATCCGTAAACTGTTTTACTGTTTCGGCTCCGGCATGAAATAACCAAGGATTGCTGGCTGTTCCCCAATTAAACCCCTGATTGCTATAGCGGCTACTGAGTGAGTTATCACTTTTTGATAAAGCTAAACCATAGATAAATACATCAGCCTTCGTACGAAGCGTACTGACTGAGGCACCCATTGCAGCTTCTTTGGCCGCCGTTGTTGCGCTCGCTTTAACCGCCTGCTCCATAGCGGTCACTGCATTTTTTGCCTGAATCAGTGCATATTTATCTGCTTCAATTGCTAGTTTTTCTTGAGTCCTGTTTTCAACAATCGTTATTACCCCAGGATCGATCAAATTACTTCGGGATCCTACAGCCTGAGTCCATTTATTATTAAGAGAAACGGATGCCCGATTCCCCCATAATAATTCAATCATTTCATAAGTATTGGCTAAAGCATATTCAGCCGACTTATTCTTTAGACCAAGAGTAGATTCCAATGACCCTGGTTTGGTTATTGTTCCATCATTACTTAGAGATAAAGGCCAAAGGTTACCATCATAATAATCTTGATAACGCTGATCATAATATTGCTTCATTAAAGCGGAATTACGATATTCTTCCACAATACCATTACGTGCATTAGCACCAATTTCATTACGGATTGCGGTTAAAGTCGTATTATAGTTTTGAGTTTTATAGGTACTGACACTATTGTCATAAGTCGTTTGATAAAGATTGGCATTTGCACTAATACCATTTAAATAGCTACTCGCATACACTCGATCATAGACTTTATTATAGGCACGCTCACCTAATTGAGCATAGTTTTCTCCAGTCGGAATAATACGAATAAAGCCAGTGTCTGCCTGACCTGGATTGGCAATACCTCGTGCATAGCTTGAACCACTGGAAGCATCATTCGGTGCCTGAAAAACTATTTTAAAGTCATCAAGTACCAGGGCAACACCTTCACCGGTAGTATCAGAAAGAGAAGAATCAGTTAATTCCTGCATTGCATGTGCAGATGGCAATAATCCTAAACCGATCATCATTGCCAAAAAGCTTTTACGAAATTGAAATTTAGCTTTTATTTGAGCCATCTCGACCTATCCTTCTTATCTGATGCTCCGCATCTTTATCCTTCAGCTTCCCAGCCTTCAATTTTTGATTTTTATGATGCTTGGCACATCTTTTTTATATATTCATTCTTCATTATGCTTATTTTTAGCAGGATTACCAAAGCCAAAAGACCAAAAACCCCGAGTTTCCGATGAATGAAACAGCAAAAAAAATAAGCGAGGCATTAGCCTCGCTTATTCAATGCTTTAAAACTATTAAGCTTTAGGCAAAGTAACGCCTGTCTGCCCTTGGTATTTACCACCACGATCTTTATAGGAGGTTTCACAAACTTCGTCTGATTCGAAGAACAGCATTTGAGCCACACCCTCACCCGCATAAATACGTGCAGGCAGGTTAGTTGTATTTGAAAACTCCAGCGTGACATGACCTTCCCACTCAGGTTCAAGTGGAGTCACATTCACGATAATGCCGCAACGTGCATAAGTCGATTTACCCAAGCAAACGGTCAGTACATTTCGTGGAATACGGAAGTATTCTACTGTACGCGCTAAAGCAAATGAGTTGGGTGGAATGATACAAACATCCGATTCAATATCGATAAAGCTTTTTTCGTCAAAGTTTTTCGGATCGACAATTGCAGAGTGAACATTGGTGAATACTTTAAACTCACGCGCACATCGCACGTCATAGCCATAGCTTGAAACACCATAAGAAATCAGCTTTTGACCATTTTCATCCAGACGAATCTGGTTTTCTGCATACGGTTCAATCATGCCGTGTTTTTCGCTCATTTCGCGAATCCAACGATCAGACTTAATTGCCATTGATATAATCCAAAAATCTTAAAAATAAGTAATTGCGACGTACTTTAACTGAAATTGACACTAATGAAAATAAGCGAAATTCTGACAGCTAAATTTCAGGAAATTTAGCTGCTTTTTCAGGTTTAAAGACTGAGGAGTGCTGAATAGGATAAAGGTACAGAAAAGCTCATTAAAATAATGGAAGCGGTCTTTTGTAAGTTCTTTTGATTCAGCCAGCGATTGTTTTTTCTGGCCAATAAGCTACCTAAAAAGGTCCAAAAAAATGCGATAGGAATAAGTAATGCCAAGAATGCCAGCATATAAGTCACATAATATTGACTGCTTTTCCACACCATGACCGGGAAAATAGCCGAAGCAAATAATAATGCCTTAGGATTCAGCAAAGTCGCCAAAAATAGTTCCCGTGCCCGAATCGAAATACATTGAAAATTTTCACCAAGTTCTGCGGTACGCCATAATTTTAAAGCTAAAAATAGAATATAAGCAGCACTACAGAGTTTGAGAATATGAGGTAATTCCGGTAAATAGACCGAGATTTTACCAATCAAAAAGCCCCAGAATGTAATTGCGATGAGATAGCCGAAAGCTTCTGCAGGAATAAGGCGAAAAGTTTTTCTAAATCCAACTTGAATACCTGACGATGCCAATAAAGTATTGGTTGGGCCCGGTGTTAATAGAATGGCTGCCACTAAACCAATAAATAACCATGAAATCATAGTTTGACCTCGCTCTTAGGTATTAAGCATAAAATAATCCGGTCAAATCTGCAAAAAAATAATTGTAAGAGAACATATTAAAAAAAATTATATTTTATTTTTTTTATTTATTTTCATATAATTATATAAAAATAAAAGAAAATTTTATTTCAGTCAATTTTGTCAATTTATAAAGCTATTAGCTCATCATAAAATTGCTATAAAAGTAGAAGTTTCAATAGAGTATTCGGACTTAAAATTCCTGAAATACTAGTCTCTATACCATGAAAGAAAAATTATCCAAAACCTTGAAATCATTATTTCTGGTAACCTTTGATTGAATTTTAACTAACTAAAAATCCCTGCTCTTGCGTATAAACTTTGGGCACTTCTATAGAAAGATTTGATGATGGGAGCAACTTTTACCTAACTCCTAATGATTAAATTTCCACTCTCCATTTAAGATGTCTATCTTGCTCAATTTGTTCAACATATTGATAAAGCAAAATTTCGAAAAAAATGTTATTAAAGGTATTCAGACAAAATAATTGCTGTTAAATTGTACAAGGACAACAATTGATAATTCACATTTTTTAACATCCAGACGGTTTAGTATATTGTTGTTTTAATTATATTTTAAGAACTACAGAATAATATCAGGAGTCATATATGAATAAATGGATCAAACTTTCAGTCATGAGCTTAGCGTTATCAGGCGTAGTTGCCTGCTCGAATGATAATGCACAAAATAAATCAGATAATCAGGCTGCATCTGGCGAGAGCGTAGCTGCAGATAAACTGCAAACCCGATTTGTCAATATTGCGACAGGCGGTGCCTCAGGCCCTTATAATGTCATCGGAACAGGATTGGCTGAAATCTATAACAAGACCTACGGCGTAAGTTCCAAAACCCAGACCACAGGGGCTTCTGTCGAAAATCTAAATTTATTAAAACAGAACAAAGTTGAAATGGCCTTTGTCATGAGCGACAGCTTAACTGAAGCAATTAATGGTCAAGGCAGTTTTAGTTCTAAAATTGACAACGTGCAGCAGATCGCTGCGCTTTATCCAAACTATGTACAGATTGTCACTTCAAAACGTTCTGGTATCAAAAATATTGAAGATCTCAAAGGCAAACGTATTGCAGTGGGCGCCCAGAATTCAGGTGTAGAAGTGAATGCCCGTACTCTATTGAACGGTTTTGGTATCACTTATAAGGATGTCAAAGTAGATTACTTAGGTTATGCCGAAGCAGCTGATGCCTTGAAAGGCGGTAAACTGGATGCAGCCTTCCTGACCAGTGGTCTTCCAAACTCTTCACTGATGGAGCTGCAACAGGGCTTTGATCTACAACTGGTGAGTATTAATCCAGATAAAGTGAAAGCGATTGCCAAAGATCAGGCGTATTTCCTGCCAATGACCATTCCTAAAGGGACCTATGGCAATGCTGAAGATATTCCTACAGCTGCGATCATGAATGCGCTGGTGGTTCGTTCTGATCTCTCTACAGATGATGTATATAAGCTAACCAAGACGTTCTTCTCCAGCTTGGATCAACTCGCCAATTCACATCAGGCTGCTAAAGAAATCACTTTAGAAGGTGCACAAAAAGGTCTGGTTGCTCAACTGCATCCGGGCGCGCAAAAATTCTATGATGAGAATAAAGCGAACTGATGAAATGGATACAAGGTGCAGCGATTGCTGCACTTTTTAGTTTGGCTGCTTTTTTTATTACCTATGTTTGGATGACATTTCCGTATATTTTTGTGGAAGTGAAAGAGCAAAATTTTCAGTGCAAAATTGACCAGAAATCTTTTCAGCTCAGCTGGATGCATTCGGTAGAAAGAACACAGTGGAAAGAACGTTATCTTCTAGACAAGGACCATTTCATTCTGACAGATACTCAGTTCATTTCATTTGGTGCGGGTACACCTGATCAAGGTACTATTACTCGACAGGATGATGGCAACATCCATATGCAAATCAACCGAGAGATGAAAGAACTCAACTGGGTCATTTCACGCAGAATGCAGGGACAAATTGAGAGTGCTGATCGGATCTGGAATATTTATCAGGATTTTCCCGACTACAGCACGGTACAACTTTCTATAAGAAAAGACAGCCTATGGAAAAAAAGAGGTTTAAATGATTGCCTATGAATCCACAAGAAACAAGAAATGTGACCGAAGCACTGGATGATCAACAGCAACAAGAATTATTAGAAAAATTTGACCGTGAATCTGTCACTCGCAATCCGATCAACAAATCGGTTCGCTGGTTTATTGCTGCCTTGGCAATATCCTATTCGTTATTTCATCTTTATATTACTTTTAATCCCTTACCCGAACTGATTCAACGTGCAGCCCATGTATCCATTGGTCTGGCGCTGATTTTCTTGTTGTATCCAGCACGTCAGGCCAGTAGCCGGCAAAAGGTAGCATGGACGGACTGGATTTGGGTGATCGCCTCTTTTGCTTCTTTCTTTTATTTATTTAAAGAGTATCAAGCGATTATGACCACTCGGGGAGGCATTCCCAATACGCTGGACATTGTCTTCTCGATTATGACAGTAGTATTGGTGGTTGAGGCTGCTCGAAGGGTAATGGGCTGGATGTTGCCGATCTTAGGACTGATTTTCTTAAGCTATCCATTTGTCAGTCATTTTGAATGGATGCCGGATCGCTTGCTCACTCGCCCCTATACATTCAGTGATATTTTCGGACAAATGTATCTGAAGACTGAAGGTTTATATTCTTCAGCCATTGGTGCTTCAGTCACCTTTATTTTCCTGTTTATCCTGTTTGGTGCCTTTCTGGCGAAATCAGGAATGGGAAAATTATTTAATGATCTCGCCATGGCACTTGCGGGACATAAGCAAGGTGGACCAGCCAAGGTCGCGGTGATTTCCAGCGGTTTTATGGGCAGTATCAACGGGACGGCGGTTGCCAATGTCGTAGGAACAGGTTCATTTACCATTCCTTTAATGAAGAAAATTGGCTATCACAAAAACTTTGCCGGTGCAGTGGAAGCCAGTGCTTCTGTCGGCGGGCAGATCTTGCCGCCAGTAATGGGTGCCAGTGCCTTCATCATGGCAGAAACCACGGGTGTCAGTTATGGTACGATTGCCTTAGCTGCGGTATTACCTGCCCTGCTGTATTATCTCGGTGTGATGGCACAAGTCCATTTCAGAGCTGGTCGGGATCATCTGAAAGGCGTTCCCAAAGCTGACCTACCACGAGTCAAAGAAGTCCTGAAAGAACGAGGACATTTATTATTTCCAATCGTTGCTTTGGTATTCTTTTTATTCCAGTCGATTCCAGTGAGTTATGCCGCTGTTTATACAATTTTGTTGACCATTGTGGTGGCAGCATTCAGAAAATCTACCCGTATGGGACCTAAGGAAATTCTGGAGGCTTTAGCTGATGGCGCCAAGCAGTCACTTTCAGTGATGGCGGCCTGTGCGGTCGTCGGGATCATTATTGGTGTGGTGAGTTTGACTAGCTTTGGTTCTGTCATGACTTCTTCAATCATGAGTATTGGTGCTGGCAGTCTGTTCCTCACCCTGTTCTTCACCATGATTGCATCGATGATTCTGGGCATGGGTCTACCATCGATTCCTGCCTATATCATTACCGCGACGATGGCAGCACCTGCTTTGGCCAACTTTGATATTCCAATCCTAGTCGCGCATATGTTTGTGTTTTATTTTGGCCTGTTTGCCAATATTACCCCACCAGTTGCCTTAGCCGCCTTTGCTGGTGCCGGGATTGCAGGTGGTGACCCAATGCGGACTGGATTCCTGGCCTTGCGCCTATCCCTAGCCGGATTTATTGTGCCCTTCCTGTTTGTCTATAACCCGGCGATGCTGATGATTGATACAACAGATATTGCCGTGAATGCCAAAGAATTTGCCTTACCGGCATGGAATGTCATTTTAAGCATTACCGTAACATCCATTGTCGGCATTCTGGCACTTGGCGCTGCAGTAGAAGGCTACTTTAAAACCGCGATGAATTGGTTCTGGCGCATCTTCCTAGGGGTTGGCGCTCTCATGATGATTGTGCCTGAGACCATGACCGATATTATCGGCACCATCATGGTGATTATTGCAATTGGCTTTAATATCATTCAGGCAAGAAAAGAAAATACAGCTACGACTAAAACCTCATAAAAAAAAGAGAGCTTAAGCTCTCTTTTTTTATTATAGAATCTTAGAAAATACGAGTTTTATCTTTTTCTGCTTTTGGCAATTTTGCTGCAATTTTCTGAGCAATGGCCATATAACTTTCAGCAGCATCATCTCCAGCAATCACTGAAGGCTTACCGGCATCGGCATTTTCACGAATCACTGCATTCAAAGGCAAGCGGCCGAGCAATGGAATATTGTATTGCTCTGACAGTTTATCACCGCCGCCTGTACCAAAGATCTGTTCTTCATGACCGCAGTTCGAGCAGATATGGGTCGACATATTTTCGACTACCCCCATCACTGGAATCTGCACACGGTTAAACAGTTCAATACCTTTAGTTGCATCCAGCAATGCCACATTTTGCGGTGTGGTCACAATCACTGCACCCGTTACCGGAATACGCTGAGCGAGCGTTAACTGGATATCACCTGTACCTGGTGGCATATCAATCATCAATACATCCAGATCTGGCCATAAAGTTTGATTGAATAGCTGCATCAAGGCACCTGTTGCTTTCGGACCGCGCCAAGCAACCGGCGTATTATTATCACCTGTTAAGTGACCAATCGACAGCACTGCCATACCATAGGCATCGAGTGGGACAAACTGTTCGGCTTCGATCATCGGGGTTTTGCCGGCATTGCCGAGCATCGTTGGAATACTTGGACCATAAATATCCGCATCCAGTACACCCACTTTCAAACCTAATTTTTGCAAAGCTAAAGCCAGGTTCACAGTTGTGGTTGATTTACCAACACCGCCCTTGCCTGAAGAGACCAGAATGACATTCTGAATGCGTGGATGTTTGGGTACATCTCGTTGCTGTGGAGCAGCTTTCTGGATCGGTGGATTATTTGGATCAGCTTCTGCTTGAGCTACGCTGCCTGAAGCATCAACTACAGGTGGCAGATTCGATTTTGAAGCAGCAGTTTGCGGCTGGCTGGAACAGCTCTCGCCTTCTGCATGATGATGTCCACAACCGCCTTCTTTTTTATGACCCGTCTTTTGCTGAATCACATGCAGGTTTAGTTCTTTAATACCGCATTTCTCTAGCGCATCCGCCAGTTCATCATGAATTTGCTGTAACTGCTCTTTTTCTTCCGGATAAGTATTAATGGTGATTTGCAGGATCTCACCTTGCACATTGACCTGAGTAATCCGGTCTTTCAGTGCATTACTAGAATTTGGCAAGATATAGTTTTGCAGTACGTTCTGCACAGCTTCTTCGTTCACCTCCTTGGAAGGCGAAAAAACCGATTTAAGCGAAGAAAGCCAGGACATAGGTTACTCCAAAAATATAGATAGACATCTGAATAGCTTAGTTTAACGAGGTTTTAGGCTCAGGTTAAGCAATCTGTATTCACAAGCCCAAAAGACAAATATGATTTCCAACTATTTTACTGGGTTTTAAAGGGTTACAGGGAAGAAAATTTATAAAGTCAGCATCACATCTTATTTATTGTTTTATATTATTGATATTTAAAATTTTAAAAAAATTAACTAGATAGTATCCATTAAAAAGCCACTTCATTCAAAAACTGAATGAAGTGGCTTTCAACATGAAATGATTATTTATGATTTTTATCTTGATCGGTCTTGTTTTGCCCAGATTGATCAGCCTTATCCTGATCCTTTTTAGCATCATCTTTATTATTGGTCTGATCTGAATTTTGGTTCTTATCCTTAGCCTCTTTAGATGAAGATTCCTGATCCTGCTTTTTCGAATCATCTGACTGAGACTGGTCATCGCCTTTCATTTTGGTCATGGTTTCAGCCGCCATCTGTTTCAACTCATTCAGTTTCGTAGCAGCTTCATTTACCAACTCACTAATTTTGACTTTGGTATCTTCAAACTTGTGTAGGGCTTCATCTTTTAAATTTGCCATACGATCCTGGTCAGTTTGACTTGCTGATTTATCTCCAGAACTTTGATCCTGTGCCTTTTTCGAATCATCTGAACCTTGCTCGCCATTTTTCTGGCTGTCTGATTTGCCATTTTTTAGCTCATTCAGAATCTTTTCGCCTTTTTGCAATAGCTCTTCACCAATTGCGATGGCTTTCGCTTTTAAGTCATCCATTTTGGTACTTTCAGCTTTTTTATCTGACTGGTCACCATGATTAGATTGGTCATTTTTAGACGCATCTTTTTGCTCTGATTGCTGATGACCAGATGCTTTAGAGTCTTGCTGATGATCAGACTTTTCATCAGCCCCATTTTTTTGGGCTTCTAGGACTTCTTCATGCTTCTGTTTATGCTGTTTATCAATCTCGTTTTGCTTCTGCTCTTGTTCAATCTTGTCATGCAGCTCTCGTGCATGTTGTTCTTTATCTTGATTCTGTTTTGAAGTACTTGTCTGGTTATTCTGAGTCATGAGTACCCTCCTAAGGCG
The DNA here is from genome assembly GCF_011174875.1 of Acinetobacter sp. GFQ9D191M. Lineage (NCBI taxonomy): Bacteria > Pseudomonadati > Pseudomonadota > Gammaproteobacteria > Moraxellales > Moraxellaceae > Acinetobacter > Acinetobacter sp. GFQ9D191M. Next base: position 16,921 of record NZ_JAALGV010000038.1, on the reverse strand, counting down.
TCATAATAAAAATGATCAGCCAAATTTTTAGCACAAAGCATGCAATAGCGTGGGTGAATTAAGCAAACTGCAACAAAGCCTGTACATGTTGTTGCTATTGATTGCAGGAAGTAGCATCAACTTATCTCAATCGAATTTTTACGGGCCAATTACCCGTCTATAGCCAGTTTTTGTATTCTGAATATTCAGCCTGATTTATTCCTTGTGCTTCTGTAAAAGCATTTCTTTGTAATCCCTTCTGCATCATGTAAAATTATGGCCCATTACATAATGAATACGAATGAGAGAGTGAATCCGTGCGTAAAATCCTAGTCACCAATGCCCTTCCTTACGCCAATGGCCCGATTCATATGGGTCACTTACTCGGCTATATCCAGGCTGATATATGGGTACGTGCGATGCGCGCGATGGGTCATGACGTGACGTATGTCTGTGCGGATGATGCTCATGGTACAGCGATCATGCTGCGTGCTGAGGCAAATGGCATTTCACCTGAAGCACAGATTGCCAATGTGCAAAAAGAACATATTCGTGACTTTGACGGTTTCGGTGTGCATTTCGATCATTATGACTCTACCCACAGTGATACCAACCGCGCCCGCGCTTCAGAAATCTATATCAAAAACCGTGAAGCCGGTAATATTGCAGTTCGCCCTGTAACCCAGTTATTTGACCCTGAAAAAGGCATGTTCCTGTCAGACCGTTTCATTAAGGGTACATGCCCAAAATGTAAGGCGGAAGATCAATACGGCGATTCATGTGAAGTTTGCGGTACAACTTACAACGCGACTGAATTATTAAATCCAAAATCGACTTTAAGCGGCGCGACTCCTGTTGAGAAATCTTCGGATCATTACTTCTTTAAACTGCCAAATTTTGGTGAATACCTGCAAAAATGGACTCGTGACGAAGGCCGTCTACCCGTATCTATCGCCAACAAACTGGATGAATGGTTTGACAATGGCTTGAACGACTGGGACATCTCACGTGATGCACCGTATTTCGGCTTTGAAATTCCTGATGCGCCAAACAAATATTTCTATGTGTGGGTGGATGCGCCAATCGGCTATATGTCGAGCTTCGAGAATTACATCAAAACTAAACGTCCTGATTTAAGCTTCGATGATTTCTGGAAAAAAGATTCTAAAAATGAAGTCTATCACTTCATTGGTAAAGACATCGTTTACTTCCATGCCCTGTTCTGGCCTGCAATGCTGGAAGGTGCAGACTACCGTACACCAACCGGTTTATTTGTGAATGGCTTCCTGACTGTAAATGGTCAAAAGATGTCTAAATCTCGCGGTACCTTCATTAAAGCTGAAACTTATTTACAGCATTTGAACCCTGAATACCTGCGTTATTACTTTGCTTCTAAACTTTCTGACAAGGTTGAAGATTCTGACCTGAATCTGGATGACTTCGTTCAGAAAGTGAATTCGGACCTAGTGGGTAAAGTAGTGAATATCGCCAGCCGTTGTGCAAAATTCATCAATACCAAGTTTGACAACAAGCTAAGTGCAACTTGTGCCGAGCCTGAACTGGTTCAAAGCTTTATTGATGCTGGCGATTCAATTGCCAAAGCTTATGAAACCCGTGAATTCTCGGCAGCGATCCGTGAAATCATGGCACTTGCAGATAAAGCCAACCAATACATTGATGAAAAAAAACCTTGGGCTTTAGCGAAAATTGAAGGCGAAGAACAACAGGTTCACGATGTGTGTTCTGTCGGTATTAACCTATTCCGTCAATTGGCTGTGTATTTAGCTCCAGTGTTACCAACATTGGCTGCTCAGGTTCAGGCCTTCCTAAAACTAGCTTCTTTCGACTTTGCTTCACGTACAGAAATCTTAACAGGTCATGAAATTGCATTGTTCCAGCCATTGATGCAACGTGTTGATCCGAAAGCTGTGGCTGCGATGGTCGATGCATCTAAAGATTCTTTAGCTGCACCTGCTGCTGAACCAGCAAAAGCTGAGAAGAAAAAAGAGAAAGCCAAAGAGAAGAAAGCTGAGCCTAAAGTCGGTGAAGCTGAAATCATCACCATTGATGACTTCATCAAAGTTGACCTGCGTGTAGCGGAAGTTCTGGATGCTGCAACGGTTGAAGGTTCTGACAAGCTTTTACAACTCACGTTAAATGTCGGTGAAGCTGAACCACGTAATGTCTTCAGCGGTATCCGTGAGTTTTATAAACCGGAAGACCTGAAAGGTAAACTGGTGGTGATGGTTGCGAACCTTGCTCCACGTAAAATGCGTTTTGGTATTTCAAACGGTATGGTACTTGCGGCTGGTAATGGCGAAGGCGTTTGGGTGATTTCACCTGAATCTGGTGCTAAACCGGGTGATAAAGTTTCTTAAGATTTAGGTCTTAGATAGAAGAAAAGCCTCTACTGATGTAGGGGCTTTTTACTTAGTCTAATAAAATAATACTCAGCCAATAAAAGTTCTTCATCTTTAATTTTTTTTACCATTTATACAATATATTTTCTTGTTTTTAAAAAATATATCTATAGAATTTAAACGCTTTTTTATTTTTAGAATTATTCGGGGTAAACATGAAAAAATTACTAGTTTCAGCTTTAGCAGCATCAACAATTGTATTCACAGGATGTTCAGTTCGTATGGCTGATATGACTGTAGCTTCAACGAAAAACTTCAACCTAAACTCAACTCAGTTCGTTAAAGGCGAACGCGTTAAAGGCGAAGATAAAGTTCCAGTAATTTTATTCCCTTTAGGTATTCCTAATTTCAAAACAGCAGTAGATCGTGCAATTGAAAAAGATCGTTGTGCAGTAGCACTTTCTGATGTAGTCATCACTCAACTAAATCAAGCATTTCTTGTAGGCCAAATTGGCTATCGCGTAGAAGGCACTCAAATTATTGACCGTTCTCAGCCTGAATGCAGTAAATAATTGCTTATTAAAAAAGCCTCTATCTTTAGAGGCTTTTTTACGTCGATCTATAAATCGGATAGCACTTATTTATCGAGAAAAAATTCCCAGATGACATAGCCAATGCCGAAGCCTAGCAATGAATATAAGGTAATAATGAAAAATACAAATGCTGCATTATTTTTCTTTTTCCAAAAACTCATAGCGATACCCAAGGCTGTTTGCAATACCCCATGTTAACGGGCTTTTTTATAAAAGTGAAATTTATCTAAGTATTTTATTTATAAAAATATTTTTAGATAAAAAATCTTTTATTTCCTTACAAAATCAATATACAGATTTGAACTGAATGCCTAGTACAGATATTCAATTTCTCCTCTCTTTTTTAAAAAGGTAAATATTTTTATATTCTATTTTCATGCTTTACATGCTAATACATAGCATAAACCTCATAACCATAAGAATTGCCATGAATATTTTAAAGACATCCCTTCTCACCTCTCTACTTTCATTATCTGTTTTGGGTATAAGTGTGAGTCAGGCTGCTGAACCTGCAACAATTGCTTCACCAAAACAAGTCGCCGGCTACTATCATCACCAAATTGGTAATACCCAGATTACGGCTCTGCTTGATGGTACAAACTACTTAAATCCATCGATGTTTAAAGGCTTAACTGATGCAGAAAAAACAGAAATTTTGAAGAAATATCATGCCGATCAAGCCAAAGGTATACAGACTTCAGTCAATGCTTTCCTGATTAATACAGGCAATCAACTACTTATGGTGGATAGCGGAGCTGCAAGCTGCTTTGGTACACACTTAGGGTCAATTTATAACAATCTCAAAGCATCGGGTTATCAGCCTGCACAAGTGAGTGGCATTTTCCTGACTCATCTCCACCCTGACCATGTTTGTGGCATTTCAAATAACGGCGCAGCAAATTATCCAAATGCCACCTTACATATTTCTAAAACCGAATATGACTACTGGCTGAGTCCAAATACCGTCAAAAAACTACCGAAAGACCAGCAGGAAAGTTTCTTAGGCACCGTAGAGAAAATTAAAGCAGCCCTTGCACCCTATGAAAAAGCTAAAAAAGTAAAAGTCTTTTCTGATAAATCTTTAGCCTTTGGGGGGGTCGAGTTTAAGCCATCCTTTGGTCATACCCCAGGGCATTACAGCTTTAAACTCAAAGCAGATGGCCAAGAAGTGGTTTTTGTGGGTGACATCGTCCATTCACATACCTTGCAATTCGACAAACCTGAAACAGCCATAGAATTCGATGTCGATCCTAAAACTGCGGTGCAAACCCGTTTAAAGCATTTTGCTGAATACGCCAAGCAAGGTCAGACCATTGCAGCACCACATTTACCCTTCCCTGGAATCGGTCATATTTACTCAAAAGATGGAAAGAGCTATCAATGGATTCCTGTGCATTTTAAAGATTAAATGAATACTTCAGAGATTTTAGCTCCGGATGAAACCCTAATTTATTAGGGTTTTATTTATTGGAGATATAGCTAATCAATAGTCTATATGACTTCTCAAATTTTAAAATATGATGGAATTTTGCAATTCAAAATCATCTTTCATTTAATTTTTTTAAATTTTTTCTTAAAAATCCTTTCACTTTTCATGTGCACCTTTAGCACACATTTTTAACATGCCATTTTCCCTGATAAAGCTAAATATCTAAAAAACAAAATATAAATTTAAATTTTATCTTTTCTTATGATGTCTTAGTTTGGTGCATAAAATTCTATTGTGCTTTATATCGAGTCTTGTCAGTTTCAAGAAATTCATTATCAAAATTTCCCTTGTTAGTAACTCTTTTCGAATCAGTTTGCCTCTATATACTGGATTTCTTTTGTGATTCTATGCACTAAATTGGAACACACAATGCAAAATATAGTCTTATTATTTCTCCTTCTCGGTGCAGTTCTAGTGCTTGCCATGCATGCAGGATTTGCGTTTTTAGAACTAGGGACAGTTCGCCATAAGAATCAGGTCAATGCCTTAAGTAAAATTCTCACTGACTTTTCCCTATCTGCCATCGCTTACTTTCTGGTGGGCTACTATATTGCCTATGGTCAGCATTTTTTCCACGATGCCTCTACTTTAGCAGCCGATCATGGTTATAACCTGATGCGCTGTTTCTTCCTGCTGACCTTTGCCGCAGCTATTCCTGCGATTATCTCGGGAGGTATTGCTGAACGGGCTAAAATGCGTTCGCAGGCTTTAGCGACTTTATTTCTGGTGGCTCTGATTTATCCATTTTTTGAAGGAATGATCTGGAATGGCAACTTTGGTTTCCAGGACTGGCTGGCAAATACCTTCGGTGCCAACTTCCACGACTTTGCCGGCTCTGTGGTCGTGCATGGCATGGGAGGCTGGATTGCTCTGGCTGCAGTCGTTTTACTTGGTGCACGTAATGGTCGATATAAGAATGATGGCCGGATTACTGCACATCCACCATCATCTATCCCTTTCCTTGCTCTAGGCTCATGGATTCTGATTGTTGGCTGGTTTGGCTTTAATGTAATGAGTGCACAACGCCTGGATGCTATTTCCGGACTGGTTGCGATTAACTCTTTAATGGCAATGGTCGGTGGAACTATTGCAGCAAAAGTAGCGGGTAAAGATGACCCGGGCTTCTTGCATAATGGTCCATTAGCCGGACTGGTTGCCATCTGTGCAGGTTCTGATGTGGTACATCCACTGGGTGCATTATTTATCGGAATCAGCGCAGGCGTGATTTTTGTAAAACTATTCACCTATACCCAAAATAAACTTAAAGTGGATGATGTATTAGGGGTTTGGCCTTTGCATGGTGTATGTGGTGCTTTCGGTGGAATTGCTGTCGGTGTATTCGGTCAGCAATGGCTAGGAGGTATGGGCGGTGTTTCTATTATTTCACAGCTATTCGGCACCGTACTGGCGATTGTAGTAGCTCTGGTGGGTGGATTTCTGGTTTATGGTCTGCTGAAAGTGTTGATCGGTATTCGTCTGAGTCAGGAAGAAGAATTTACCGGTGCGGATTTATCTATTCACCGGATCTCGGCAAATTCGGAAGAAAATATTTTTTAAGAACCAAATTAAAAAAGCCCCGAATCATTGGGGCTTTTTTTATGGTCTGCGATAATTGGAAAATTACTTCATCCCAAAGATCAGCTTTAATCCCAGCACGGTCATGACCGCCCCTGCTGCACGGTCAAAACCGGCTTTAAACTTCAAATATACTCGACGTGGCTTTTCAGCAGAAAGTGCAACGGCCACCAGCGAGCACCAGCCTGCATCAATAAAGAAACATAAAACCGGTAATACAAAATAAAAGTAAGTTGGAATTTCTTTTGGCAAAAGCGCAGTAAAAATACTGGCCAATACAATGGCAATTTTTGGGTTAGATAATTGAGTAATCAAACCTGTCATATAAGCACGACGTAAGGACATCTGAGTTTGACTGTCATCGCCTGCATCGATTGGCTCTTTGGCATGCTTGATAATTTTAAAAGCCAACCAGAGCAGATATAAACCACCACAAATTTTAAGCGCCAGATAGGCAGATGGCACCGCCAGTAAAAATGCCTGCAAACCTAGAATTGCCAGCAGACCAAAAATAGCCGCCCCTGTTCCAGTACCTAAAGCTGTAAATAGGCCATGCTTACGTGAGATCGCAATTGAATTTTTCGCTACATAAATAGAAGTCGGTCCTGGGCTCATTGCACCTAACATGAGTGCAAAGGCAATTGAACCTAAAATCCAAAATGATTCCACGTGACCATCCAAACTTAAAATGAATGGCTTATTTTAAGTAAAAATAATTTATTTTGCTTTAATATTTCTACACAAATGATGCAATATTTGTGCGAAATCCGGCTATTTCTTCAATTGGTCTTGAGCGGTGAGGGATGAATCAAGCATCTTATAATCATGGTCATGCACCGGCACTCCGCCAATGATCATGCTTCGTGTATCAGTTTTAGGCTTATTCAAAGGATCATCGCAGCCAGATAAGCCTACTAAGAGCAATACACTTAAAATCGTACAGGATAGTATTTTCATTATTCTATCCTCCTCTAAGTTCCCTATAAGATTCAGATTAGCAAATTTGTTTAAATTTTCAGCATATGAATTGTGACAATCTACAAAATTTTATTCTTAGTTTAAGGAGCTCATGATTCTGCCATCCTGCTGATTCTATTTCGCTATAATTTGCTCATTCTTAGCTTATGAAAATACCATGTTTGAAAAAATCGCCCAGCATATTCCAGACCAGCGCATCTGGCTGAAAGACAGGTTTGTAACCATACGCCGTCTGGATCTGGTGCATCCGCAAATATCAGGCAACAAGTTTTTTAAACTGAAATACAACTTTCTGGAAGCACAGCAACTTGGCTTTAAAAAGCTGCTTACTTTTGGTGGCGCTTATTCCAATCATATTGCCGCAACGGCGTTTGCAACACGGCAGTTTGGCTTTGAGAGTGTCGGCATTATTCGGGGTGAGGAACTGGCCCATCAGCCTTTAAACCCCACTTTAGCGTTGGCACAACAATTCGGAATGCAACTGCATTTTGTGAGTCGTGAAGAATATCGACGTAAACAGGACGCTAATTATCTAACAGCGTTAGCACAAAAATTTCCTGTACATTGCATCATTCCTGAAGGCGGTACTAATGCATTGGCGATTCGGGGATGTCAGGAGATTCTAAAGGATGGTGACGCACAATTTGACGTGATCTGCTGTGCAGTAGGCACTGGAGGCACGATCACAGGTTTGATTGAAGCCAGCCAGCCTCATCAACAGGTATTAGGATTTTCTGCCTTAAAAGGCAACTTCCTGAATGAGGAGGTGGCTAAGCTGACCAAGAAAAGAAACTGGTCCATTCTCGATGATTATTGTTGCAGTGGTTATGCCAAAACCACTCCTGAACTGATCCAGTTTATACAGCACTTTGAAGCTGAATATGATATTCCCTTAGAGCAGATTTATACTGGAAAAATGCTGTTGGGAATTTCAAATCTGATTGAAAAAGGCTGCTTTCCACCAGAAACAAAACTGCTGATCCTGCATACTGGTGGACTACAAGGTCGAAATATTTAAATCGCTTAAAGTTCTGATCGAAACTTAAATGCCTATCGGATTATTTTCATTGAGTGCAATTAGCCCTTTGACCAGCCGATAGACATGCCAGACAAAGACCAGAAAAATAATCACAAAACCGATTAGAATCACGGTGAGCAGCCCACCTAGAATATAACCCAGCAAGCTGAACCAGAAGGTTTTAATCTGCCAGTCCACATGACTTTCCAGCCAGGTGCCCCGCATTTCATCACGTTTAATATAATTCATGATAATGGCGATTAATGGGGTTATTCCCAGGAAAAAACCCAGTAGATGAAGAATATAGCTGATCAGATTATATTGTTTGTATGCTGCCGTATCCGTCATAAATTATTCCTTTTCATTGTGATTATTTTTTAGGCATGACAAAACTATGCATGAATCCGCCAGCTGCTTCAAATTATTTATGATAAATATTCGCTAACACGTTGTAATTCGGGCAGCCCCCTTCAGGAATAGCCAAAGCTGAAATAAAATTGTCTATAATGCTCCCCTTTCTTCTCCCTTGAGTGTGTCATGTCTGTTCAGCAATACGATGTTTTGGTCATAGGTGCAGGTGCATCAGGTTTAATGACGGCCTATATGGCAGCACAACGTGGTCGTAAAGTCGTAGTCGTTGAAAAAGCCAATAAGGTGGGTAAGAAAATCCTGATGTCCGGTGGTGGCAAATGCAATTTCACCAACCTCTATGTCGAACCTGAAAATTTCATCTCGCACAATCCGCATTTCGTGATTTCAGCACTGAGCCGCTATACCAATTGGAATTTTATTGGCATGGTCTGCGAATATGGCATCGAGTATGAAGAACGTAAACATGGACAGTTATTCACCTTAAATGGTGCTAAAGAAATTCTGGCGATGTTGCTGTCCGAATGTGACAAGACCGGGCTGGTCGAAATCAAAACCAACTGCGAAGTGAAAGCCGTCAATACTGTAGATGATCAGGGATTTCAGGTAGCCACTTCTTTAGGATATTTTGAAGTGGAATCGGTTGTGGTTGCTTCAGGCGGCCTATCGATTCCGACTCTAGGCGGTTCAGGCATCGGCTATGAGATTGCCAGACAGTTTGGACATCATGTCTATCCAACCCGTGCCGGTCTGGTGCCTTTTACTTTCTCGGATAGTTTCAAGGAAGTCACCACCCGTCTGAGCGGTAATGCAGTCGAAGCCACGCTGTCTAATGATCTAAACAGTTTTACCGAAGCCCTGCTGTTTACCCATCGTGGTCTGAGCGGTCCTAGCTCTCTACAACTGTCAAATTACTGGGATGTTGGCCAAAGTTTTAAGGTCGACTTTCTGCCAAGTGTCGACCTGTTTGATTTCTTTAAATCTAAAAAACAGAGTCAGCCTAAAGTTCTACTACGTACACTATTGACCGAACATTTACCGAAGAGCGTAGTACTAGAATTACAGAATCTGATCTGGGTTGAAGTGACTGAAACATCTATTGGCAATATTAGTGATGACAAGCTCGAACAGATTGCCAAGCGTTTAAGTGGCTTTGAACTGAAGCCTTCTGGAACTGAAGGTTACCGGACAGCCGAGGTGACTTTGGGCGGCGTAGATACAACCGAAGTTTCATCTAAAACCATGGAAAGCAAAAAACAGAAAGGCTTGTATTTTGTGGGCGAGATACTGGATGTGACTGGTCATTTGGGAGGTTTTAACTTCCAATGGGCATGGTCATCAGCGCATGCCGCATCGGAATATGTTTAATACAGAGATGATCTGGGAAAAGAAAATACTTCGCTTATTCCAGATAATCCGTTTTAAACAGGTTGAGATTGGCCGTACTTTCTAAACGGTCAATCGTCAGTTGCATTTTCTGAGCCGCTTCCTGCAGATGTAAGGGTACTTGATCTGCCATAGGCGCCATGAATTTATGCTGCAATGTTTTCCACATCTTATTGATCTCCTTTTTCTTTATATTTTTAATGCAAGAAAAATACCAAAATCATTTTAGTATTCACTTGAATATTCTATATTTTTAAAAAAAGAAATTCTATGTGGAGTGACTGAGCAGTATTCAGGCTTAGTTAAATTCGTCTGGATCAGGTATTTTCTTATCCAGCTCTCGTTCAGCCTGCTCATCCTGTTTGCTTTTCACAAAGACAAATCGATAGGCAGCCGTGAAAAAGCCAATGGTTATGCCTGCTATCACTAAGGGTGCTAACAGATTATTCGGTTTCTTGGCATTCATTCAGATTTCCTCAGGATTAAAAAAATCGACCACTCAAGCGTGGCCGATTATGTTTAAATAGAACAGGTTAATTCGGGTCATCTTTTTTTGGATGACTATCGACATCCGGTTCTTCTTCACCTGTAGAACCAAATGGATTATTCGCTGGTGGATGAGTTGGATCAACTTGAAGCGAATCCGGTACAGCCTGATCGACATCTGGTGTCACCTGATCTACACCTGAAGCTTCATCATCCTGCGGTGCAGTGGTCAAGGTCGCTGGCGTACTATTGGATAAATTGGTACGCATCGGCGCATTGTCATCTTGTGATTGATCTTGATTCGGCACAATATTTTCTCCTGTAGTTGAACTGCCTGCACCTGTAGTACCACTGACATCAGCACCTAAGCCTGAAGTCATGATATTAGTTTCATTTTTCAAAGGATTCGGCTCTTTAGCTTCTCGTTTAGCTTTATCGATCAAATCAGTCAGTACACGTTCTGCTGGTTGACGGCCACCGAGACCAAAGGCCAAGGCAAATGCCACAGCAACAGCACCCAGAGTTAAACCGAAGGCCAGATTCACGATCGAGTCAGCAATGCCCATGGCACGTAGACCCATCGCAATGACCAGACCCATGATCAGTACACGAACTAGGTTCGCTAACCAGCGTGAACTGTTGTATTCACCACGTTGCACAATATTGGCAACTACATTGGCCAGCCAGAAGCCGATCACCAGGATTACAGCACCTAGCAGGATGTTTGCACCGAAGTAGATGAACATCGCAATCAGGCCACTTACCTGTTCAAAGCCTAAACGGTCCGCTGCTTCGGAAACTGCAAATAGCATGGTGAACAGTACAATCAGATAACCCACCAGACTTGATAGTTTGGTTTTGCCTAGGAAGCGTTGCAGATCCAGTTTAGCTGGAACCTCATCTACGCCTGTTCCGGCAACGACTTCAGTCACCAGACGTGCTACCAGTCTAGACACCACATAAGCCAGAATCAGAATCAGTGCGGCTGCAATGATATTTGGAATGGCATTCATGATCTCATACAGCATTGCAGTTGCTGGTTGAGAAATTGCTTCGATACCCAGTGCTTCAAATGCAATGATTAATGACGTAATAATTACAACTGCGAAGATGAATGAACCAATCAGTTGAGCGACATTCGAGTTTTTGAAAATGCCGACTTTTTCAGCTTGATGTTGAATATTCAGGCTGTTGAGCAAACCTTCAACTATACCGCGAACGATTTTTGCCAGAATGTATCCGACAAATACAATAACTGCAGCAATGAAGATATTAGGCAGATAACTTACAACATCAGTCAGCATGTTCTGCACTGGCAGTAATAAACCATGTAGACCTAGAATCGACAAGACGATTGGCAAGAACAGCAGTAAAATCAGCCAGTAAACAATTTCACTGATATTTTGGCTAATCGGGCTGACACCGACTTCGGCACTCAGCTTTTCATCCAGCTGGGTGCGATCAAGCATTTTTTGCAAGCCGACTTTGACCAGATTCGCCACAATCCACCCGACAAAGGCCACAGCAATAGCCGCCAGCAATTGTGGAATAAAGAGCAGGAACTGCTGGATCATATTACTGAACGGTCCACTCACTGCGGTCAGATTCAGTACGTTAAGTGCACCGATGACCGCAATAATCAGAATAATCCAGAACACAACACGAGCGATAATACTCTCGACATTAGAGCGATGTCCTGTCGCTGCATTTAAGTGTGTATTGGTCCCTAGTTTTTGCAAGATTTTTTTAACACCTGCCGAGACGAGTAATGCAATAATCCAACCTAGGACTAATATGGCAATTGCACTAAGAATTGGATGAAACTGATCCCAGTAGTACATGGCATCATAGCCACCACGTGGGCCTCTCATATAATCATTCATGTTTTCTGCCCTCTTTGTTATTACGCTATTTGTCTGAATTCACGAGCTTATTTTTGAAATCTTCAGCTCTTTCCGATTGCTTATAAAGCTTGAACTTCCTGTGCTTAGCTTGCCTGGAGATACAGAACTTTGAAAAACATCACCACCTATTGCAAAAAAGCCCTAGTCATGAACCAGAGCTTTTTTTAATAATTCCAATTATTGGGTGGCCTGTTGAGCATCAGTTGCAGTAGCTTCTGCTGTATCTTGTGACATTTCGCCTACAGTGGCTGTTGCTTCTGTCATCGCATCATCTGCAGTAGCCATTGCTTCATTGCTTTCACCGCCTGGAGTAGCCGCCGGACTACCATTATTGGCAGGGGCTTCAGTCGCTGGTACTGGTGTATTAGGCTGGGTCGCAGGCGCATCTGGCTTCACATCTGCAAACATATAGAACAGGACTGCCAGTAAAAAGATACCGACCAAAATCAGGATATAGACAGGAATGCGCTTCTTCTGCGTAATTGCTGCCTGATCATGCAAAGGTGGTTTTTTATTAAAATCATCAACCATGACCATTCTCACTCTTTCTTATTCATAAGTAGATTTTTATCATAACAAGCAGTTATCACAGCTTCTGTGACAAAAGATGGTGAGATAGTGAATGGATGTAAGTTATATGTATGAGTCTGATGAACTTGGTATTAGTTTCAAAAAAAGGCATTTTCTAGCCTGAACATACTATGGTCTTATGGTTAGAAACTCTCTTCCCAGACAGTTGATACTGCCGGTTTTTAGCTGATTTATCAGGAGTTGAATTGTCTATAAAACAAACAATATACCACTATGATTTTATTAAATTTTAAACACATTCTAAGTGGGCTAAAACATGCTGTAAAAATACCATTTTTCAATATACCTGCTACTTTGCGCAAAATACGTTATAATTATCCACCTTATTTTTCATGCACCCGAGTTTTATGGCGTATCGTCAACAGAGTGTATCGCTTGATCTTGACACTGACGTCACACATCAATGTGCTTTGCACTACACTCGTGATCAGCATCTGATTGGAATCATTGAATTTAGCAAACCAAGTTTTATGCTACGCTGGCAGGATCTGGAATATTTCCGCCGCCGTACTGAAGAAATGTCGGTAATGCCTTTTCCGGACTGCATTAATGCCATGGTCATTGATGTACGGAATGTTGCGGCCTGGCTAGATAATGACGTTCCGATTATTCCATGGCGCCTACTGGAAGAAGATTGTCCGGTACGTCTAGTTGTGCCTGCGGATCGAATTGAACATTATGCTGGTTTCTTTGAGCCGACCTGGTTAACGACCGATACAGATACTGCCATTCAGGAAATCCGTGACTTTATGGATATGTTTGTACATTAATTCCTGAATAGTAAAAAAACCTCCATATGGAGGTTTTTTTGTGCCTAAAACTCCTCCCTTTATTAAAGGGAGGTTGGGAGGGATTAAATTCGGTTTATTTAATTCTTTGTTTTTAAATTCACTCCCCCCTCCTCCTTTAATAAAGAGAAAAGGTTTTATTCCCTCTCCTCTTGGGAGAGGGTTAGGGAGAGGTAAATTATTTAAGAACCCTCACCCCATCCCTCTCCCAACGAGAGGGTGATAAAGGATTACCAATAATTCTCTACCGCAATATTTCCTTCACCACGACGGTTCATAGTCAGGCCACGTGCTTTTAGCGCTTCTTTGGTATCTTCCACCATTTCCGGATTACCACAGAGCATCACGTGACTGGTTTCAGGATTAAGCTGAAGTCCTGCTGCCCGTTCAAGTTCCCCATTCTCAATCAAAATAGGTAAACGATGATGAAGCACTGCTTCAGGATCGCGGGTAATGATTGGAATAAATTTAAAACCTGTATGGCCTTCGCCAAAGCTCTCAGCAATTTCCTGAATACGGTCGACATAAGCCAGTTCGTCTTGCGTACGGACGCTATAAACCAGGTTAATATGTTTATATTTATTCCAGGTTTCAAAGTCTTGCAGCATGGATAAAAATGGTGCCAGACCTGTACCTGTGCCAAGCAGCCATAAATCTTGTGGTAATGGCAATTGATAACGCGCCAAAGTCAGATAGCCATAGGGAATTTTCTCTAAGTAGAGTTCATCGCCTACTTTAAGATGTTGTAAATTCGAAGTAAATTTCCCTTCCGGAACCACAATCGAAAAAAATTCCAGCGTTTCATCAAAAGGCGATGACACGACTGAATATGCCCGAACGACCAGTTCATCCCCCACTTTCAAGCCAATACGCGCAAACTGTCCTGCCGTAAACTTGAAATGCGCAGGTCTGGTCATGGTGAAACTAAACAGCGTATTGGTCCAACGGTGTACAGATAAAACCTTTTCTAAGCTAAATTTTTCAATAGACATGATTCAAACGTGGCATCAAAGACTATGCTCATGGTAGCATGACAGCATAATTTATTAATATTTTTTAAATGTTAAGGCTCTATTCATGCGCATGACTTTACGCCAGTTGGCTGTTTTTGTAGCAGTTGCTCAAGAAGGCACCGTCACTAAAGCCAGTGATGCAGTCAAACTCACCCAAAGTGCGGCGAGTATGGCTTTAGCAGATTTAGAAGATGGTCTTGGCGCGCCTTTATTCGACCGTCTTGGTAAGCGTTTACAGCTCAATGACTTAGGTCGTTTTCTTCTCCCGCAAGCTCTTGAAATCCTTGGCCGCTGTGAAGCTTTCGAGCAGGCAGCCAAAGGTGAACTGCAAAGCATTGACCTTCGTCTCGGTGCGACGCTGACCATTTCCGACTATCTGATGCCAGATCTGATGGCGGATTTCCTGAAAATCCAGCCACAGGCTCACTTGCAACTGCAGGTCGGCAATACCCGTCAAATGATCGAAGCCGTAAATCAGTTCCAGCTAGATTTGGCCCTGATTGAAGGTTCTTGCCATTTACCACAACTGCAATGTATTCATTGGCGCGATGATGAACTGGCAGTATGCTGTGCGCCGGATCATCCTCTAGCTCAGCTAAACCGTCCGCTCACTGCTGAAGATTTTAAATCGGTTGAATGGATTTTGCGTGAAGAAGGTTCAGGAACTCGTGAAGTCTTTGATAATGCCATTTTAAAAGATGTACCTGATGCCAATATTCGTCTGACTCTAGGTCATAATGAAGCGATTCTGAAGATTGTGGCAGGTGGTTTAGGGATGTCCTGTATTTCCAAGCTGGCGATTGAACCTTTGCAGGAAAAAGGTCAACTGGTCATTCTGAATACTCCATTCTGGTCACTCACCCGTCCTTTATTTATGCTGGTACACCGCCAAAAATATCAAGGACCAGGTCTTAAAGCCTTTATGAAATTCTGTGAAGCATAAATTTCACTTTCAATAAAAAAAAGCGCCTTTTGGCGCTTTTTTTTATTTACCGATGTCCAAATTGGCTTTCACATGGGATCCCATCGCCATCACCATCCATTTTGGTATTTGGACAATTTCTTAAAAAGTATAAAGCTTCTTCATATGAACTCATTTGACTACAATGCTGTCGTCCATCACAGCTAAAATTCTGCTGTACTTGTGGTTCTTCAACTATACGTTGCACTTCTACTGGCTGTATTCTGCTGCTTTGCCAATCCTGATATTTGTTATAAACCGCATAGGCTAAGCCAATCATAATCAGAAATCCAATGTAAGTGCTAAAGCTACTTTTCTTCTCTTGAGATTGTTTTCGTTGAGTAATACGAGGCTTATTTTCTAATGCTCGTGACTGAGGCGTATGTCGAGGGGTTTCCGTTTTGAGATCCAAACGCACAATATTGTCTGCTTTAAACTTGCCTGCATCCTGTACTTTGAGAAACTTTAACCTTTCCCCAACTTTTGGTGGCACATTCTTATTTGGAAAGTCTTTAATATGGAAGAATAAATCTTTTGACTCACCCGCTATCTCAATAAAACCAAAACCTCGTTCTTCGTTATAGGTCTTGATCTTCCCCTCTAAAAACATAATTCACTCTATTGTTTGATATTTTTAACTATTGTATTCAAAAAGCGTTTTTAATTCTAAAAATAAAAAAGCACCGTAAGATGCTTTTTTTATTTGAAGGATGAGACAAATATCTTAATAAATGAGAACCTAACTTAAATTTCTCCAAAAATTATAAATCCAATCGCTGTTACCAGAATCAACCAGAGTGTGGGACTAAAGAAAATAGTATTGCGTGCCGGATTGACTATTGCAGAAGTAGAAGCTAGAGATGGTAATACAACTACTTCAGAAACGAACTCTTCCTGATGCTTGATATCCAGACGTACCATATTCTCCAGCTGAATCGTATTTTGCTCTTCAATTATTCTAAATTTAAGTCGTTCTCCGACTTGAGGCGCGATTTCAGGTGAAGGTAGTTGATCTAACTGAAAATTAAGCTCCTGTGCATTATTTTTTAGTTCAATACTCCCAGTCCCACGTACAGCATCATAGGTTTTAATTCTTCCATCTGTAAACATGATATGTGTCCCTAGATCATTCAACAGATGCGTAGTTTATATGGAAGGGATTAAAGGATATTGTTGAGCTTTGGTGGGTATTTTATTGTTTTCGCAACATTTTATAAGGTTCTGATTACACAAGATTCCTACAACTTACGTAAACTCATAACTCAAATAAAAAAAAGAGGCCCTAAGGCCATTGCTGTCCCACAATTTTTCACAAGAGGAAGCTCAAATGAGCTTCCTCTTGTTTTATGGGTATTTTATCGGGTGAAAATAAAGCTTTTAAAGTTCTTCTTTCAAACAAATTCACTTGAATTATTCTGAGTAAACTTTGAA
>NZ_JAALGV010000037.1:0-2897 GCF_011174875.1 Acinetobacter sp. GFQ9D191M | reverse complement strand
CAAGCACCACAAACATCAAAACGAGTTCAATCAGCAGCTCGCCCAGGACATCGTGAAGAGCCGACTCAAGCAAAGTCATGACAGATTGCAAAGCCTGGTCGATCAACACAACGAATTAACCCAGAACAAACCCTTACTGTTTGGAAAAAAAGCCTGGGAAGCCCAACGTGACGAGGTTTATCAGGAACACAAAAAACTGAAAGGTCAGCATGAACACCAGAAAAAACATGGTGTGAAGGATTTATTGGAAAATGAAAAGTTCAAAGAACATGCCTGGAAGCAGTACCAACAACAACATCCGGCCAAAGCCAAGCAATACCAAACTCTATACTCAACCTATCAAGTTATTAAGAAATGTGTGAATGAGATCAAAGCAGAACAACAGATGAAATTCAGACAAGAACAACAGCTCAAAGCACAGCAACATGCGCCTAAAATGAAATCTCGTGGCATGAGTCGATAAACAGAGCGAGTGTCTACGAGCGAACTGAGAAAATTTGCCCTTTCCTTTCCCTGATTACAAGCTCCCTATCCATCAATCACCTGCATATCAGAGCATCCCGCATGGGTGCGAACTTTCCAAGTTTGATCCCTAAACCGAGCGTAGCGAGAAAAAAAGCTCATGAGCGAAGCGAATTCCGAGTTGCTTTTGATCTTGCTTTTGCTTTTTCTCAAATTCACGAAAATATGAACCAAAAATTGCCCCGACGAATCGAGCGAAAGCGAGATTCAATAGAGTTTGAGCGAAGCGAAAACCAAGGGCAATTTTTTACTCCCTGGGCTTTTAATTATTTTTAAGCTTTTAAATGCTTTTAATTAAGCTGTAATCCTTTATTCATAATGGTTCTAGAGATATTAAAACGAGGTTTACCTTGCATTAAAACGAGGTTTACCTTGCATTAAAACGAGGTTTACCTTGCATTAAAACGAGGTTTACCTTGCATTAAGCGAGATAATTATATAACCTCGTCTTATTGAATTAAAAATATAATCTTTTCATATGAAAACAGAACTAGTTGTTAAAGATAACGCCTTAATCAATGCCAGTTATAACCTCGATCTAGTTGAACAGAGGTTAATTCTCCTAGCTATTGTTGAAGCAAGGGAATCGGGTAAAGGGATAAATGCTAATGATCCACTAACAGTTCATGCTGAAAGTTATATTAATCAGTTTGGTGTACATCGAAATACGGCTTATCAGGCGTTAAAAGATGCTTGCGATGACTTGTTTGCAAGACAATTCAGTTATCAGAGTCTTAGTGAAAAAGGTAACACTATTAATCACAAATCAAGATGGGTGAGCGAGGTGGCTTATATTGATAATGAAGCTGTCGTTAGACTTATTTTTGCCCCTGCTATTGTGCCTTTAATTACTAGGTTAGAAGAACAATTTACAAAGTATGAAATACAACAAATAAGTAATTTAACAAGTGCTTATGCTGTTCGTTTATATGAAATATTGATTGCATGGCGTAGTACTGGAAAAACGCCTCTCATAACTATGTATGATTTTAGACAAAAAATAGGTGTACTCGAGACTGAATACAAACGAATGTATGATTTTAAAAAATATGTTTTAGACATTGCATTAAAACAAGTAAATGAACATACCGATATTATTGTCAAAGTTGAACAGCATAAAACAGGTAGATCTATTACTGGTTTTTCATTTAGCTTTAAACAGAAAAAATCAGCCACGCATTCAGTCGAATCTAAAAGAGATCCGAATACATTAGACCTCTTTTCAAAAATAACAGATAAACAACGCCATCTATTCGCCAACAAGCTCTCAGAGCTTCCTGAGATGAGTAAATATTCACAAGGCACAGAAAGCTATCAGCAGTTTGCTGTACGTATAGCTGCCATGCTGCAAGATGCAGAGAAATTTAAGGAATTACTTCCTTTACTCAGAAAATTAGGATTTCAATGACATTGTTAATTGAAATTGTTAAGTTAACAGTCAGGTATTAACACAAGTTGAAAACTGGTTTACATAATGAAAAAACTGTCAGTTTCAGAGTTAGCTAAGCTTTATGGATATTCAAGACAAGCCATATATGCACATATAAACAAAGGAAATTTATCTAAAGGATCTGATGGATTAATTGACTTTTCAGAGGCCCTAAGAGTTTTTGGGGAACCACAAAAAAAAGAGGATACAGTCAATCAAAGTCAATCAATTAACAGTCAAAACTTGACAGAAGTTGACTTACTAAAACGTCAAGTTGACATACTGGAAAAACAATTAAATCAGGCAATACAGAGAGAAAATCAATCTTTAGAACGTGAATCGTTTTATCAAGAACAGATTGAAGCTATGCAGCGCTTACTAGAAGCACCAAAAGCCAATATGACTACCTTTACCGATCAGAGCTTTAAACAGGATATAGCAACGGATCCTCGGTCGGAACTAGCAACGAACTATGACGAATTGACTACTCCTCAGCAAGACAATAAGCGTATTCCTATCCCGGAGCATGTTGAACCAGAACAGAAGAAGAGAGGCTTCCTAAGCCGCTTTTTCCTTCCATATGGTTAGCCAAGACTCCAGTTTTTTGAAGAGCCAATTTCAGTGCAAGCACTTGAAATAATGACTCCTCAAAAAACCGGATGATGTTTATTAAAACTGAATAAAACCGTGGAACATCGCTCAATTAGTGATCGTGGAACATGAATAATCAATAAAAAGCCGTTCTGGTGCCCTATACTCCAGAACGGCTTACGTTAATATAATGATATTTAAAGAGAAATATCAAGCATTTCGTATAAGGTGTATTATGTTAATTTTAGATAAACTATAGAATCCATTAGTTTTTAAACCAATAAATTAAATATTTTATGGAACTCCAGAATATTTATTCAGGCGATACTTAAGCAATAAGGGTAGGGTGATTACA
>NZ_JAALGV010000036.1:0-5872 GCF_011174875.1 Acinetobacter sp. GFQ9D191M | reverse complement strand
CTAGAAGTTTTTCTTATCTCTAAAATCCAACCTGTCCACAATGTGGTTAAAGTTGGTATGTAATTTCGCATAAGAAATTTTATGTTAAATGATTGTTAGAAATGCCCCTTGATCGAGGCATTTTCTATAAAGAATACTAAAAACTAATTAAAGCCAACCAAGTTTCAAAACAAGGCAGTTCTCAGCAATCATATTTTTAAATTATATAACTCCCAACTGAGCTTTTGCTCCAACGATAAGGCTTTCATTTTGAGTTTCTAAGGCAAATAAACCATACATCAAAGGAGAGGCCGCTGCTCTTTCTAAAGTCTGTTCATATAGTTTATTCCAAACTTTACCCCCTAGTTTTTCATACTCGATGATTAGAGTTTTGAGGCTTTCTTCTCCAAACAAAGTTACATGCCCAGCAAAATCAATCGCTGGGTCATCTATATGGGCTGTTGACCAATCAATAACGCCTGAAACAGCTCCATCCTTTGAAGCTAGTACATGCCCAGCATATAAATCGCCATGTATAAATTGGGTGAAATCTGCCCATAGAACATCATTATCCAACCATTTTCTGTAGCGGGTTTCCAATTGCTCACTTATACCAATTTCAGATTTTACTAACTGCAAATTGTTTGCTATTTCAGGTCTTAAATCTGAAGGTTTCATAATTTTCAAATCATTTTCCCGAACTTCTTTTTCAGGAATACTATGGATTTCAAATAAGGTTTTTGCCAAAGATGTTATGTATTTCGGGCTATCTTTGTCCATATTCCAAATTATTTCATAGGTTTCAGCATCCAAATTTAAAACAGGATTATCTTTAAGTATGGGATAAGCCACTAATTCTGTAGATGAAATTCTCCAATCAGGAACCTCTACAGAAAGATGTTTTTTTACCAATTCTAAAATGCGTTTTTCTTTCTTGATTTGTTCCCTCATGCCATCACGACGAGGAATACGCAGCAACCATTGTTGCCCCTTTGTATCAAGAGCAAAAACGACCTTAAAATCAATGCCCATTTCATTGAAATTCATTTTGTCCGTAAGCAACAAGCCGTGTGCTTCAGCAAGTGATTGAATATCTTGAATTGTCATTTTTAATTTCCTTTAAAGAGTTCAATAATTAATGTTCGGATTAGATTGGCTATCATTAACAATCTCTCTCAAAAGTCTTGATGATTTTGTGGTCTTTGATCTCGTAGATAATGTCAGCAATATTATCGACCAATTGCTTGTCATGAGATACGAAGATAATAGTTCCTGCATAGGACTTCATCATTGTTTCTAATGCGGCAATACTTTTTAGGTCAAGATAGTTTCCTGGTTCATCCATAAGCAAAATATTATATTTTCCTAAAAGCATTTTGGATAAAAGCAGTTTGATGATTTCACCTCCCGATAAGTCGGATAAGTTTTTTTGAATATCATTCGCTCCGATCCCCATTGAAGCCAATACTGCACGAATTTCCGCAACTGTGTACTCGCACTCTTCCTGCATAAAGGAGAGCACAGATTTATGCGTGTTAAATTTATATCCTGTTTGTGTAAAGTAGCCAATTTCAGCTTTTGGAGATATGGTTAATCCATCAGCACGTTCTGATATCATTTTTAACAAGGACGTTTTCCCTGTTCCATTCGATCCAGTTATAGCGACTTTAGCGCCAAGCGGTATTATAAAGTTAGCGTCATCAAAGATAGTACGGCTACCAAATTTTAAGCTCAGACCATCTGCCGTAATCGGGAACTTATTGTGCAGTTCTAGGGCTGAACTTTGACGAAAACGAATAGAACGCAAATGCTCTGGTGCTTGAATATCTTCTAATGCAGCCAAACGCTTTTCCATACTCTTAGCTGCCTGATACAGTTTTCTTTGCTTGGTGCCAGTCATTTTTGCATGCCCAAGTCGTCCAGCACTTTCGGTAGAGTTTTTGGATTTTTCTCCTTTTTTCTTATTGTCTAATCGATTAGCTTGCTGGCGTTTTTCTTGCACAGCAGATTCTAATCGCTCCCGTTCCTTCATCATCAGCTCATATTCTACGGCTTGGTGTTGTCGCTCTTCTTCTTTTTGACGCAAGTAATCCGAGTAACCACCCCAATATTCCGTAATTTTACCGTCTTTTAACTCCCATATCTTGTCTACAACCATATCAAGAAAATATCGGTCATGACTGATAACAAGTAATGCTCCATCAAATGCTTTAAGTTGACCAATAAGTAGATCTATTCCATTGAGATCAAGGTGGCTGGTTGGTTCATCCGCTAGAATGCCATGTACTTGTTGGGAAAATGCGGCAGCAATTTTTGCACGAGTTTCCTCTCCGCCACTCATTGTGTCGTTTTGTACATTGGAAACACCAAGGCGAGATAACATTGCCCGGTCTTCGACCGTTTCTATTTCGATTCCGCCCAGTTGGCTGATATGTGCAAAATCACCAAAACGCTGTAATGTCGCTTCGGCTAAAACAATTTCGCCATTAAGTACTTTGAGTAAACTACTCTTTCCTGCTCCGTTATCACCCACAAGACCAATACGGTCATAAGAGTGAATTTCCAATTCATCAATATCCAAAACATCACGCCCAGCATAATCCAAGCGTATGTTTCTCGCTTTAATAATTAAACTCATTTTTATTTACTCCTGTTTAGCTCTTGAAATTTTTTATGCAGCAAACAGGATTTAGGTGAAAACAAAAGCTAGCATCACAGTGTCCTCCCAAAAAAAAAGCTATTCATCCACAGGGTGGACAAATAGCTAGTCAATTAAGTTATAACTGGAAACTATGCACTAAAAGCATACTTATAAATTAAGCATACTTTTACTTTATATATCCGCATATATTCTTAAAGACACAACAAAAGCCCACCATTATAAAATAGTGTCACTATGCAAATAGTTGTGTCTTAACGAATGCGGATAGAATGCATAAACTTACCTAAAAAATAAAATTCAGTTTTATGATAACTTTACTGTTAAAAGAAGTCTAGACAACCTTGTTTTATGCTTGGATATAAGGCTTATTTTAAAATAATAGTAGTGAAGATTTTCTAAAATTAACATAATACACCTTATACGAAATGCGTTATAATTCTCTTGAAAATTCAATGCTGTAGTTTCTAGTTGATAGCCCGAACATCCCTGTTCGGGCTTTTTTTATCTTTTTTAGTGTTCCACGCTTAATAAATAAGCAATGTTCCACGATTTTATTCAGTTTTAATAAACATCATCCGGTTTTTTGAGGAGTCATTATTTCATTGCTGGCAATGAAATTGGCTCATCGAAAAAGTGGAGTGCTGGCTAACCATAAGGAAGGAAGAAACGGCTCAGGAAGCCCCTTTTTTTAGGTTCAGGCTCAATATGTTCAGGGATAGGGATCCGTTTGTTCTCAGGAGTAGTCAATCCGTCATAGTTTGATTCATCCTGTGACCGAGGATCTGTTGCTATATTCGAATTAGTAGATTCATTTAGCTGATTAATATTTTCTTGTTTTGGCTGTTCTAAGGTGCCTTTAAACTCAATTCTGTGAGTAAGATCTTCAATATGTTGCATCAAAGACTTTTCTCTTTGATTTGCTAAATCTAACTGATTTTTGAGTAAAGAAATCTGATCTTTTAATACATTTTCAACTTCAGATTGAACGTGTACCTGTACATCCTTCTGAAC
The DNA here is from genome assembly GCF_011174875.1 of Acinetobacter sp. GFQ9D191M. NCBI lineage: Bacteria > Pseudomonadati > Pseudomonadota > Gammaproteobacteria > Moraxellales > Moraxellaceae > Acinetobacter > Acinetobacter sp. GFQ9D191M. Next base: position 2,220 of record NZ_JAALGV010000036.1, on the reverse strand, counting down.
TTGTTCAGTGCGTGTACTGGACTGAACACTGATTGGATTGCCATAAACTCTAATAAGTTCCGATAAGTCTATAAGACCATCATGATCTCTTGATAATTCACCATTTTTTAAAGCCTCATATATTGTTGTACGTGATTTTTTAAAGGCTTTACTTGCGTCCATGACGCTGAATTTTGTTGTGTTCAATGTAATCCCTCAGTGCGTGTACAAGGATGTTCGTGTGAACATCCAATCTGAACATGAAGTTTATTTTGTATTAAAGCCTACTTTCTTTAGATAGGGGAGTAGTTCTTCAAATTTTTGTGGATCTCGTAGCATTTCAGAAATTCGAACTGCAAATTGTGAGTAGCTTTCAGTACCTTGAGAATATTTATTCATATCTGGAAGCTCAGATAATTTACTGGCAAAAAGATGACACTGTGCATCGGTAAATTTTGAGAAAATTTCAAGAGCAGTTTGCTCTTTAGTATGAGCTATAACGACTTTTTTCAGTTTAAAGGTGAATGAAAAACCAGAAATATTACGTCCCTTTTTATGTTGCTGACATTGGACGTTAATATCCGTATGTTCATTAATTTGAGCAATAGCTAAATTTAATACTCGATCTTTAAAATTTCCCATTCTTGTATATTCATCATCAAGAACGCCTATTTTTTGTCTGAACTCTGCAAGTTCAATAATAGGAGTTTGACCCGTACTGCGCCAAGCAATTAATAATTCATATAATCGCACAGCATAAGCGCTGCTGAGATTACTAATCTGTTGTAACTCATATTTAGTAAATTGTTCTTCTAAACGTGTAATAAGTGGCACGATTGCAGGGGCAAATATTAACTTTACTGTAGCTTCATCGTCGATATATCTAATTTCGCTGACCCAACGACTTAAAACATTCTCTACATTTCCTCTTTTATTAATTTCTTGATAGCTAAATTGACGTACAAATAGATCTTTACAGGCATCTTTTAACGCTTGGTAAGCTGTTTGTCTTGCAACATTAAATTGATTTACATAACTCTCAGCATGGACTTCTAAAGGGTCATTTGCATTGATTCCCCGACCACTATCTCTTGCTTCGACGATGGCTAATAAGATCAAACGTTGTTCTACTAAGTCTAAGTTATAACTCGCATTAATTAATGCATTGTCTTTAACTACTAAGTCCCGCATTCTATTTATCTACATTATTACTTATGAATATAAATCTATAATAATAAATATGTAGATTAATGCAAGGTAAACGTAGTTAAATCTGCAAAAAAAATAATGTAGATTATTGGTAGGTAAACGTAGTCATATTGGTAGGTAAACGTAGTCATATTGGTAGGTAAACGTAGTCATATTGGTAGGTAAACGTAGTCATATAAGCTCTAGAAGCCTTTATTTACAAAGACTTGATCCTCTCTAAAAGCATTTAAAAGCTTAAAAATAATTAAAAGCCCAAAACATAAAAAATTGCCCTTGGTTTTCGCTTCGCTCAAACTCTATTGAATCTCGCTTTCGCTCGATTCGTCGGGGCAATTTTTGGTTCATATTTTCGTGAATTTGAGAAAAAGCAAAAGCAAGATCAAAAGCAGCTCGGAATTCGCTTCGCTCATGAGCTTTTTTTCTCGCTACGCTCGGTTTAGGAATCAAATTTGGAAAGTTCGCACCCATTCGGGATGCTCTGTAAAGCAGGTGATTGATGGATAGGGAGCTTGTAATCAGGGAAAGGGATGGGCAAATTTTCTCAGTTCGCTCGTAGACACTCGCTCTGTTTAGCGACTCATGCCACGAGATTTCATTTTAGGCGCATGTTGCTGTGCTTTGAGCTGTTGTTCCTGTCTGAGTTTCATCTGTTGTTCTGCTTTGATCTCATCCACACATTTTTTAATGACTTGATAGGATGGGTATAGAGTCTGGTATTGCTTGGCTTTGGCTGGATGTTGTTGTTGGTACTGCTTCCAGGCATGTTCTTTGAATTTGTCATTTTCCAATAAATCCTTCACACCATGTTTTTTCTGGTGTTCATGCTGACCTTTCAGCTTTTTGTGCTCCTGGTAAATCGCATCACGTTGGGCTTCCCAGGCTTTTTTTCCAAACAGTAAGGGTTTGTTCTGAGTTAATTCGTTGTGTTGATCGACCAGGCTTTGCAATTTGTCATGACTTTGCTTGAGTCCGCTTTTCACGATCTCCTGGGCAAGCTGCTGATTGAACTCATTTTGATGTTTGTGGTGCTTG
>NZ_JAALGV010000035.1:0-25556 GCF_011174875.1 Acinetobacter sp. GFQ9D191M | reverse complement strand
TAAAAGTGTCAACACACCCTACTTAATAACTGTATAAAAATATTATTACTAGGTACTTTTTTCACCTGTCACCACACGATTTCTCCCTAAATGTTTGGCTTGATATAAATTTGTATCTGCTTGTTTTAAAACTTCTTTAATATCAGAAGAAGTTAAAGGCCAGTGTGCAATACCAAGTGAGGCAGTGACGACTCCTACTTCAAGTAAATAAGTCGATGCCAGTTTATGTCTTAATCTTTCAGCAATTTTAGTGGCTTGTGAAATCTCTTTGACTGGCGCAAGAATAATAAATTCTTCACCGCCGACGCGACAGCAAATATCCTGTTCACGAAAACTTTCCCGAATAAATCCGGCAACTTTGGTTAATACCACATCACCCATATCATGCCCATGACGATCATTGATTTTCTTGAAATAGTCAATATCCAAAACCACCACAGCAAAATAAGTTTTATTGCTAATCAAATCATTTAAAAATAGTTCAAAGCCACGGCGATTATAAAAGCCGGTTAAAGGATCGGTTAAAGTATCCTGTTTAAGTTCTTCAATCTCCTGATTAAAAACATTCACGCTAGATAATAGGGACTTCTTGAATTTAAAAACTTCAAAATACCAAGGCTTAATATGGTTAATCTTTTCAGCAATACCTGGATCATTCAAATGACTTGCCATTTTGGCGAGATCATTTAAGGGGGAGGTAATAAATTTTGAAAAACGCCAGATGATTAAAAAAATAATAATGTAAATAACAAAAATTGTGCCAATCACTTTGTAGGCAAGAAGACGGGCCTGGGCAAATAAATCTTCTGTAGGCTGCTGAAATACCACGGTCCAGTTAGTCGTAGGAATTTTTGCAAAACCTGCTAGTTCGCTAACTCCCATATCGTTATTTAATTTTATTTTTCCTGAGCTATGTGACTCCATATAGGCTAAACCGGTATTGTGTTGGAATGTGTCTCCAATTCTCTCTCTTTCTGGATGATAAATAATTTTATCTTCTTTATCAAAAACATATAAGTAACTATTTTTATAACCATAATTTTCGCTTAAAAGTGTCTTTAATAAGGATTCTTCATGTAAATAGATAAACCCTGCAATAAAGCCTTGGTATTTATTATTCTGATCAAAGATGGGAAAACTAACCAGGACGACCAGATTACCTTTTAATGAATAATAGGGTGAGGAAATATAAGGCTTCTTTGATTCGAGTGATTTGCTAAAGCCCAAAGACCGGATAATCGCAACTTTATCTAATTTCAAGGTTTCAGGCGCATATTCGATGACATGGCCATCTGCATCGCTGATCAAAACACTGCTAAAAGAATTAGATTGTTGAATCAATCTGTTTAATTCAGTTTTTAATAACTGCTCATTATGAAAGCCATTCTTAATAATATTGGCACTGAGGCTTAAATCATTAAATATATTTTTAAAATATAAATCAGAAATAGAAGCAACTTTAGCTGCATACTCATAATTAGTTGCAAGAGAATTATTAATCAGTTGCTGTCGGTGAATTACATTGCTCACAATCAATGTAATTGAAAAAAGAATCACCAGACTCACAAGTAAAAGGATTAAAATCAATTTACGTAAATTAAGTTTGAGTGAAATGAGCAACTTTTGAACACTCATAACTTAATCCCCTGAATCTTTTAGAAATACAAAATGTATACAATATATTTCAATAATTATATTATGTGATGTGGTTCTCTATTTTAGATGAATAATATTCAGTTTGTAAGCATTTTTGAAGCTTAATCTGTTGCTTATTTTGTAAGCAGGAATGGTTTGGTCCATTTGTTCAATATATTTAAAAGATATGGAAAAAGACTAAGATCAAAAAAATAATAAAATACTGATTTAGTAAAAATTATATTTTTATAATATAAGAAAATTTTATTTAAAAGCTAAATTTTCTATCTAGCCTAATATAATTAAATAGATAATAAATAAAGATTTATTGATTAAAAAATAATCTTTTAAAAGGTAAATATTTATTTTTCAAAGCCTTCACTATAGGTTGAAAGGTGGGATAAATAAGTGCTCAAAAGGATATCAATTAAATTTGAACACTTATTTATTTTAGGAAAAGCTAATTTTCTGATTTTACAGTTGTTTTCTCAATGAGAAAGATTAATTACTCTAAAGTACTTCTTAACATCCAGGCTGTTTTTTCATGCACATCAAGACGTTGCGTGATTAAATCTGCAGTCGGTTGATCGTTGACTTCATCAACAACTTCAAAAAGATTGCGTGCGGTACGAGCTACCGTTTCATGAGCATTTACTAATAAACGCAGCATTTCTTGGGCATCTGGTACACCTTCCACTTCTTTAATAGCAGTTAGCTTAACAAATTGCTGGTAAGTGCCTGGTGCGGCAAAGCCTAAAGCCCGGATACGTTCTGCAATCAGATCAAGAGCATTCCACTGTTCAGTATATTGGGTCATAAACATGCTATGCAGACTATTGAACTGTGGTCCGGTGACATTCCAGTGAAAGTTGTGGGTCATTAAATAGAGGGTATAGCTGTCTGCCAATAATTTAGATAGACCTTCGACGATTTTGGCACGGTCTTCGTAAGAAATACCAATATCAATTTTCATAGCTTTAGCATTTTTTTCTGAAGAGCCCATGTTTTACTCCTTAACAATTTTGTAGAAGAGATATCTTTTAAAATAGAAGTTTGCCAGTCATGGCTGAAAAGATAGGAAATCTTGGCAGCATGACCTTTTATATGAAATAGATTTTTGCCACTATTTATATGTGGAAATAATTTTAAGTACTTCTGAGTTATATAGTTTATAGGACGGGCAAAGATATAAGTTTAGGCGTTCTGTATAGCCTGGTGACAGGATTGTAACTGTATAAAGAAATTAATTTTGCCTTATAAAACTCAAATGTCTGGATCAGTTTTTTAAAAACTTGTTTTCATTTTTAGATGATTAAGCCTTTATTTCATGATTTTATCTTTTAGTAAAAACTATCAGCTTTAAATTTTTCGAACTTTGTGATCGTTACTCGGTAAAAAAAACTGTGTAGTTAAGAAAAATAACAGAACTGTGCCTTTATTAAACAAGCCACTACAAAGACTCAGCAATGTATTCGTCAAATCTCGTTATGTTAGGGATACAGACGAAATCAATAAAAAGATTTTCATACTCAGCAACAGCTCACCGCATGCAGATAAAAGTGGAACTTTATTTTTCTGTAAAAACGCCAAGATGTTGAATAAAACTCAAGCGAATTTGAGATAGGCAAAAAAAGACTTCACTAAACTCAAGATCAGCAAGGAAAATGTCATGAAAATTAAGGCGAACAGTCCAGCCACAGGTAAAAATGGTTTAGATAAGCAGAATACCAATAAAAAAAGTGAGCAGCTTGATGCATATCGTAGTGACTCCACCGAACAGACACTGACTACTAACCAAGGTGTCAAAATTTCGGATAACCAGAACAGTCTAAAAGCGGGTGTTCGTGGGGCAACTTTAATGGAGGATTTTATTCTCCGTGAAAAGATTACCCATTTTGATCATGAGCGTATTCCAGAGCGAATTGTGCATGCACGTGGTGTTGGGGCACATGGTTTTTTTGAAGCTTATCCAGGCAATGAAAAATGGACTAAAGCCGGGTTTCTAACCAATACCGGTGCCCAGACTCCAGTCTTTGTTCGATTCTCTACAGTACAAGGTCCTCGCGGTTCAGCAGATACGGTACGTGATATTCGTGGTTTTGCGACTAAGTTTTATACGGATGAAGGTAACTTTGACCTGGTGGCCAACGATGCGCCAGTATTCTTTATTCAGGATGGCATCAAGTTCCCTGATTTTGTCCATGCGCTGAAACCTGAACCACAAACCGAGATTCCATCAGGTGCGTCAGCACATGATACTTTCTGGGACTTTGTCTCTCTTGTACCTGAATCTGCACATGCGGTGATGTGGGCAATGTCGGATCGTGCTATTCCACGTAATTTACGCTCGATTCAAGGTTTTGGGGTGCATACCTTCCGTTTCATCAATGCCGAAAATAAAGCTGTCTTTGTGAAGTTCCACTGGACGCCTAAACAAGGTTTGACACAGCTGGTATGGGATGAAGCGCAAAAACTGGCAGGTAAGGATCCGGATTTCCATCGTCGTGACCTGTATGAAGCGATTGCTTCCGGTAATTACCCGGAATGGGAATTAGGCGTACAGATCGTTCCTGAAGAAGATGAGATGAAATTTGATTTTGACTTGCTGGATGCAACCAAAATCATTCCGGAAGAACTGGTTCCAGTGACTCCAATTGGCCGTATGGTGTTGAACCGTAATGTTGATTATTTCTTCGGTGAAACTGAGCAGGTTGCTTTCTGTCCAGGTCACGTGGTTCCTGGTATTGACTTTACCAACGACCCGCTACTACAGGCCCGACTGTTCTCTTATACTGATACTCAGCTGAGCCGCTTGGGTGGTCCAAACTTCCATCAGATTCCAATTAATAAGCCGGTGTGCCCATTCCATAACAATCAGCGTGATGGTCTGCATCAACGTCTTATTCACACCGGACAGGCCAACTACGAACCAAACTCGATTGATGATAACTGGCCAGCTGAAGCGCCAGGTGCGACTCAGGCAGGTGGTTTTGAAAGCTATCAGGAGCGTATTGACGGTCATAAAATCCGCCAGCGTAGTGAGTCCTTTAACGATCACTTCACTCATGCTCGTTTATTCTATCAAAGCCAGGCACCGCATGAGCAGAAGCATATTATTGATGCCTATGTCTTCGAACTGAGTAAAGTGCAACGCCAAAATATCCGTGAACGTGAAGTTCTCGAAGTGCTGTGCAATATTGACTTGACGCTGGCTCAACAGGTCGCGGATCAATTAGGTATTGAAATCCCAGCTGAGAAAAAAGCCGCAAAACTGCCTGATGTTCTGATTTCTAAGCGCCTGTCTTTTGAAGCGTTTAAACCTGCCGATATTAAGGCACGTAAAATCGCAATTCTGGCACATGACAAAGCCAATGAAGCCAGTATTAAAGCTGTACAGGCTTGGGCTGAATCAGAGAGTGCTGTGGCTGATGTGTTAACACCTCGTCCAGGACCAGTTCTGAGCCAGCAAGGTACAGTGATCCCATCTGATGGTATGCAGAAAGCTGAACCGTCAATTGCCTATGATGCTGTGGTTATTGTCGATGGCGATAACTATGACATGGTGCTGAAAGATGGTATCGCGACTCACTATCTGCTTGAGGCTTATAAGCATCTGAAACCGATTGTCTTCTTGGGAGATAAAGGTCAGCTGATTGAAGATCTAAAACTGATTAGTGATGAAGGTACTTTAGCAAATTCTCAATTCGATACTGTGCAAGATAGCTTCAAGACCTTGATCATGAATCACCGTGTTTGGGCGCGTGAATTGATCTCAGAAACTATTCCTGCATAAATACCATGAGAATAGAAGCTTCGGCTTCTATTCTCTATTTCAAGGAATAAAACTTTTATGGCGAGACCAGATCCTAAAAAATTACTGGCACAGATGCAAAATGCGCAATGGAGCAGGGAGCAGGATATTTATCTGATCGAACATAACCACCTACCTATGAGTCAACTCAGAGAAGAGTTGCCTTTTAGTGAAGAAGAAATTATGGCACGCCGTAAGGTACTAGGACTGATGACCCGTTTAAAACAGATGAAAAGGCTTTTTCCTTAACTGGCTTTCATCAAATGACCACAATATCGATATTTTTGAGGAAGCACTTTTATGGACCTCAGTTCAATATTAGAAAGATTTAAAAATTCATCATTAGAACCTAAAGAAAATATTCAAACGACTTTGAAGGAACTGGTGCAACTTTCGGATCAGGTTCCTTTTCCTGCATCAGGGGAAACTTTAAAACGCTGGCAAATTTTAAGCCAGATCTCGGCAACCAATTTAAGCCTGGGAAAAATATTTGAGTCGCATCTGGATGCACTCGCAATTCTGCATGAATTAAATATTCCGGCAAATCCTCATCAGCTCTGGGCAGTCTGGGCAGCAGAAGGAGGGCCTCAACCATTGCAGCTAGATGAAGGCAAGCTGACTGGCATCAAAACCTGGTGTTCGACTTCGAGCTGGGTAGAGTCAGGTTTACTGACGTATCGGGATGAACAAAATCGCTCTCAGTTATTGATTGTAGATATGCAGCAGCCTGGTATTCAGCATGATCATACTGTGTGGCAAGCTGTGGGGATGCAGCATACGTCAACAGCACAACTGGAATTTAATCAGGTCCCTGTCAAGAAAGTTGCCGATCCACATGCTTATCTGGATCGGGTGGGATTCTGGCATGGAGCAGCAGGCGTTGCTGCTTGCTGGTATGGTGCGACAGTAGCTCTTGCTGAATATCTGCAGCAGGAACAGTTAAGAAAACCGCATATGTATAAAGCCATGTATCTGGGTGAAATTAGCCGTGATCTTTTAGCTACTCAGGCTTTGTTTTATCGGGTTGCAGAATTGATTGACCAGCAACCTAAATTTCCTCATCAACTTCAGATTCAGGCTTTGCGCGCGCAGGTTGAAGCTACTGCATTAAATGTACTCAACCAGGTTGGAAAAGCGCTTGGCGCAGCGCCTTATTGTATTAATTCTTATTTTGCCCAGCTCGCAGCCGATCTGCCGGTATTTATCCGTCAAAGCCATGCTGCTTTTGATCTTGAGCGTATTGGAGAACTAAGCGCACAGGAGGAAGAACTATGGGCACTTTAAAACATGAGATTGTCGAAGATCGTGTGATCCATGGGGAAGGGACGCGGGTGGAAGAATGGCGTAACTGCGAAATACTGCAACAGATGCCAGAATTCGATATTTCCAGTGTAATTCCTGTAGATGCCAGAGTCTGTATTGTGGCACCACATCCGGATGATGAAATTCTGGGATGTGGTGGACTGATGCAACGTCTGGATAAACTCGGCTATAAAATTGTACTGTTTGCAGTGACCAATGGTACGGCCAGTCATCCCGGTTCGAGTCTGTATACGCCAGAAGAACTGAACCAGATTCGTCCAGCAGAAACGCGTCAGGCTCTGGAAGAATTGTCCCTAGAACAGCCAGTTCTTCGGATTGCTTTGGATATTCAGGATGGAAAAGTGGCCGAGCAGCAAGGTTTGCTCAAACAGCAATTGCATTCGTATTTGCAGCCTAATGATGTATTGGTCACGACTTTTGTTCATGATGGACATCCAGATCATGAAATAACCGGGCAGGTCGTCCAGCAACTCGCGACTGAGCTACAGTTACCATATATTCAAGTTTTAATCTGGGCATGGCACTGGGCTACACCAGGAGATACCAGAATTCCGTGGACTGTTGCGCACAAACTCAGGCTGACAGATGAAGAATTAAAATGTAAAGCCCGAGCTGCACGATGTTTCAAGAGTCAGATTGAGAATGACCCGACGACAGAACAGGCACCGATTGTTCCTGAGCATGCATTAGAGCGTGTTTTACAGCCATGGGAGGTTTATCTGTATGAATAGTAAATCAACCTATGATCATGCTTATTTTGATGCTCTTTATGCGCTGAACCAGGGAGATCCATGGCATTATGAACAGCGCTGGTATGAACAGCGTAAACGTCAAATTTGTAAAGCACTCTTGCCCAAACTGCATTTTGAATCTGCCATAGAAATCGGTTGCAGTAATGGCATGCTAAGTCAGGAACTGGCTCCTCATACTGGAGAACTCATCTGTCTGGATGCCAATACGACAGCGATCCGGCTGGCACAACAACGCCTGCAAGATTATTCTCATGTCAGTTTTGTCCAAGGCGTTGTTCCGGAAGACTTGCCAGAGCGTAAATTCCAGCTAATTGTGCTGAGTGAAGTCTTATATTATCTGGATCAGGCCGCTTTAGAGAAATTGACCCACTGGCTGCAGCACGCTCTTGATGCAGAAGGCTGTATTCTGGCTTGTCACTGGCGGGCACCGATTTCAGGTTTTAGCTTTACTGGTGATGATATTCATGACCATCTAAATGCACACTTACCTTATAGAAAATGTTCACAACTCCAGGAACCTGATTTTCTGATTGATGTCTGGATGAATAGTCCACAGTCTGTGGCAGAGCAAGAGGGCTTTAAATGAATAAAATTGGCGTGGTCATTCCTGCCTGTAATGAAGAAGCCTATATAGAACGCTGCCTGCTGGCCTTAAAAAAAGCACAATTTGAATTTTATCAATACCTTGGTTTATCAGAAAATATTCCCGAGATTAAGATTTTAGTTGTCTTAGACAGTTGTACTGATCAAACTGCGATCAAGGCCAGACAATTAGGTATAGAAACCATCAGTTGTAACTTTCGTTCAGTGGGTAAGACCCGTCATTTAGGAGTGCAAAAAGTAATTGAACAAGGATGCGACTGGATCTGTTGTACCGATGCGGATTCATGTGTTCAGGAAGACTGGTTCAAAGCCATGTGGCAGCACCAACCTACTGACGCAATTTGTGGGGTCGTTGAAGTGGACGAATGGAAAAATTTAAGTTTGGAAGCCCGGCTAAAATATTTAGACCACTATCAGGACAAAATGGATCACCGGCATATTCATGGTGCAAATTTATGTTTTAAAACAAGTGTATATAATAATTTTGATGGATTTAACCAGTTAGATTGTCATGAAGATGTCGACTTTGTTCGCCGTTTACAACAGGCAGGAGTCAACATTACCTGGTCCAATCAATTAAGGGTAACAACCAGTAGCCGACTACAGTCAAAAGTTGCTGAAGGTTTCGCCTGTTTTTTACAAAATCTTGAGTTACAGGAAGCAATGAAAAAACCGATCAGCGTATACAAATAAAACTATAAAATTATAAATTTTATACAATCAATTACTTGTAAAAAATTTAAAAATTCATCTCTAAAAGCTATTTCATTTAGAAAAATTCTGTTTATAATTCACACAAATTAAGCCCTGCTACTTATATTTTTCAGCTATAAGTCCGCGGGGTTTTTCTATGGATGATCGGTAATGGATGCCTGAGCTCTTTCTTTTGGAATGACAATGTTAAATTCACAGTTAATTTCTCGTCTTCAGTCTCCATCACCGTATCTCTGGCAGAAAATCGCCACTGCACTGTGTTTTTTTAGTCTAGGTTTTAGTACAGCTGCTTGGGCGCCATTAATTCCTTATGCGCAGCAGCGCTTATTACTGAATCATGCTGACTTTGGTTTGCTTTTGCTATGTGCCGGAGTTGGCTCAATGCTGGCAATGCCATTGGCAGGTCGTATGGCAAGTAAGTTTGGCTGCCGTACAGTACTGGCTGTTATTCTGGCTGCATTTCTGTTCATCTTGCCAGCACTAGCGATTAGTCCTACCAGCTTGATGATGGCAATTACCTTGTTTTTCTTTGGTGCCAGTGCAGGCGCTTTGGGTGTAACCGTAAATATTCAGGCTGCCCAGATTGAAAAACTCATGGATAAAAGCTTGATGTCTGGTTTCCATGGCGTATGTAGCTTGGGTGGTCTGGTCGGTGTATTGGGCATGACCACGTTAATGGGATTTGGTCTGGCACCTTTAACTGGCACACTGGTCGTAAGTGTGATGTTGCTTGCGATTGCGATGCTGGCAATTCCATTCTGCTTAGGTGGTCAGTCATCAACTACAGAAGAAACTAATACGGCTACAGCAAAACCTGCGAAAAAAGCGTTACCAACATTCGCAATTTTAGGTATTGGTCTGATCTGCTTTGTATCCTTCCTGTCTGAAGGTGCAGCGATGGACTGGAGCGGTATTTATCTGGCAACTCAGTTTAACGTACCTGCAGCGCATACCGGTTTGGCTTATAGTTTCTTTGCTGGCTTAATGGTACTTGGACGTTTTAGCGGTCATCTGATCATTCAAAGCTTGGGTGAAAAAACCACTATCTTATTAAGTGCATTACTGGCTGCAGCAGGCTTATTCATGGTGATCTTTGCACCAGTATGGCAAGTCGTTTTAACCGGTTATGCGATCTTGGGTCTAGGTAGTGCCAACATCGTTCCATTAATGTTCTCTCGTGCAGGCCGCCAAAAATCTATGGCTTCTCATGTAGCATTATCTTATGTATCGGTATTTGCTTATACCGGTTCATTGATCGGACCAGCCATCGTAGGTTTCGGTAGTGAAATTATTGGTTTACGTTTAGTGTTTACAGTGATCGCAGTTGCTTTAATGAGCATTGTAATCCTGAATCATCTGACTGCCGGTCACAAAGAATCAGAAAAAGCAGAAGGTCTTATTGCCGGCCTAGACCACAAAACACCAGCATAAAGCTGGTGTTTTTTAGTCTTTCAGACTTTAGGCATGCATATTGAACTGGGTCGAAATACCTTTGGCCACTGGTCGATAAATTCGTAAGCTTTGTGATTTTTTCAGGTCCGACAGGAACTGATCACGCCAGCGAATGATATCGAAATTCTTCAAGCCTTGCTGTAAATAGCGATAACGTTCCAAACGTTCCGACTTCGGCATACGCAAGGCTCTTTTCAAGGCTTTGGCCATACTGTCCTGATCATAAGGATCAACCAGCAAGGCTTCTTTCATTTGCTCGGCAGCCCCAGCATATTTAGACAGAATCAATACGCCTGGATCTAGCGGGTCTTGCGCAGCAATATATTCTTTGGCGACCAGATTCATCCCGTCACGGATTGAATTCACCCAGCAAATATCGGCCTTACGGTAGAGCTGCATCAGGGCTTCATGACCCAAAGTGTCGTAGCTACAGTCAAAAGGCAGCCAGTTTGCATTGCCATGCTGATGGTTTAAATTCTGTACCGCAGCCTGGAACTGTTCATAGAGTTTTTTATAGCTGTTCACATCCAGTCGACATGGGCAGGCAATCTGTAATTGCTGGAACTGATTTTTAAATTCAGGCTGTTCATCCAGCAACTCCTGGAATGCATGAATTTTCTCCAGCAGTCCTTTACTGTAATCAATTCGGTCAACCGAAATGATGGTCTTATGGGGATGGGCTTTATCCAGATCAAAGGGCAGGTCAGTGACTTGACTCTCAGCAGCCTGCTTCTGAATCTGCGCCGGATGTACACCGATTGGATAAGCCTTCACATAAATCCGTTTAGACTGATAACTCAGGATTTCATCATTGCGATGCTGGATATTTAATACCTGTTCCAGGAAATTAATACAGTTGGCCTGATCGCGTGGAGTTTGCAGGCCGATGACATCAAAATCTGCCAGATGTCGGGCCAGTTCCTGATAAGGAGGCAGCGTTTGCCAAAGTTTCAGTTCCGGGAAAGGAATATGCAGGAAGAACCCAATCCGGTTGCGCATGCCTAATTTACGACAGTAATGCGCAACACTCAGAAAATGATAATCATGAATCCAGATGATGTCATGCGGTGAAGCCACCTGTTTCAGGTGTTTGGCAAAACGCAAATTGACATCTTTATAGGTTTTAAAATCCTGCGGTTGATATTCGACACGTTGATGCTGGTCATGCATTAACGGCCATAAGGCATTATTAGAAAAGCCGCAATAATAACCCTGGTACTGGGCTTCGCTCAGTGCACTGGTATGATATTCCACATTCTGATGTTTCAGAATCTGAAATTTCTGTTCCTTGTTCTGGTCAACTCTGGAGCCATTCCATCCAACCCAGATACCGCCTATATCTTGCAATGCATCCTGCAATGCAACAGCCAATCCACCAGCCTTCATACTTTCTGGGTTAGGTAGATTCACACGGTTTGATAACACAATGAGTTTAGACATGTGATTTCTCCAATCGTTGTTGTTCTTGTACTTCAATTACATTTAAAAATTCTTTCAGGAAGGCCTGAACTTGAGAGACGTTTTCCAGTCTGTACCATGCTAGGGTCTGGCCAGGGCCTACTTTGATTGAGCAGCCGTGAAAGGCATTGATGACCTTGAATCCGGCTTCATCAGTCAGGTCATCGCCGATAAACATGGGGTAATGATCAGTGAGATGGTATTGCTGAATAATCTGTTGAATCGCTGAACCTTTATTGGCGCCTTTGGGCACCAGCTCAAAAACATACTTGCCAGCTTTTAACTCAAAGTCGGAAAAATGGTTGAGACATTCCAGCGCAAAGGTATGCACTCGATCTTCTAGTTGAGGATATTCACGAAAGTGTAGCGCAACAGAATAATCTTTGACCTCAATCCGCAGATCAGGGATTTGAACTGCCTGTTCCTGAATATATTGTTTTAGGGCTTGTAGCTGCGGCTTATTTAAAGAGATTAATGTCTTTAAATCAGCTTGATAGATTAATTCCAGACCATGTGATCCAGCGATATTCCATTGCAGAGGGTGAATAAGTTTTTGTGCTTGTAAAATCGAACGACCCGTAACTAATATCAACTGAATATATTGTTGTAAATTTTCCAATATATTTATAATTTCAGGTTGAATTATACTTTTATCTGGATCTGGGTGAAATTCAGAGATTGTTCCGTCAATATCAAGAAATAAAACAACCTGATTTGAGTCCATATTCAGGTTGCAATCATTTAAAATCATCTTTGGCGATATATAAAAAGATGAGCTAGATGAATCTTCTAAATCTTGTTCCCTATGTATGCCTGACATAAATCCACCTAAGTACATGATATAATTTAGATTAAAATTTAGAGTTAAACTGTGTGATTTTTAATCTAATTAGTTTTATAACATATTCTATTTTTCAAAATGGCTTTAGGCGCAGAAAAGAAACACTTTTGACATGTAAAGTTACTTTGTAAAATTTGGAAATATTCAGCAGGAAAGGTTGATATTCTTTGTATATTTGTAAAATAATTTTTCAGTGATTTTTAATATATTAATAATGATATTTAAGGTATTGCATATTAAGTGATTGAGTAGGTTTAATTGCTATAAATAAGATTCTTTTGATTATTTAATGTAAAAAATGGTTTTGATTTATATTTTTAAAAATTAATTTATTAGCTTTCTATTAAATAATAGGAATTAAATTAGAAATATTAAAAAACACATTTAATATAAAATAGAAATATAGCGCAGCCTATTAATTTTTTATTAGAGCCAATTTTGAAAGGAAGGATAAATTATAAAATCTTGGTGCTACAAAGAAGAGTGAGGGTTATATCATTGAAGAGACTAGGTAGACATAACCCCATAAAGAGGAGAGCAGATCGCTTATAGCTCTCTCCAGACATCATTCTCATCTTTCAATGGAATAGTAAAGTTAAAGTCATCATCATTACTGACTAAAAGGCTGGTAGGAGTTTGCATTACAACTTTTAAAACAGTACCAGCTTCAAAAATAATCGGGTGACAGTTTTCCTTTTCCAAGGTCACTGGCTTAAGTAATTCAATCACTGAACTTTCCATATTTTTATTCCCAAATATTGATACTTCGCTGTTTTTTAATCTTAACATGATTTTTGCAAATTTAACTAATTTTTGAAAAACCGAGACATAAGTCAACAAGTCGGTCAATTTTTTCTTAAAAAGCGCTTAAGCCGGTAAATTAAGGGGCTGAAGATTAAGATTTAATTTTCAAACGATTTGTGTTTCTTAAACTCGAATATTTTCAGTCTATTTACCGACGAAAAGAAGAAAAAAAGACAAACGGTGCCAAATAGTCAATCTAACGCAAAATCTACTTGTCACTTTTTGACAGGCCAGTCATGATCTCCTCCATTATATTGCGTACGTTATGCGCTAGTATTAAAGCAAGAATCATATAATCTGATATTAATTCGGCTTTAGCTATTTTGTGTTTGTATGTAATTTTTTACATTGAATTGCAAATTTATGCTGCAGTTCGTTGAAAGTCTGAAAATAAGAATAAACTGTGCGTCATTTGGATGACCCGTACATCTATAAGGAGAATTAAGCCCCAATGTTTAAGTCATTTTTTCCACAACCAGTGTGGTTCTTTAGTAGTCTGGTACTGTGGTTTCTGATCAATCTTGGCCTTTGGCATAGTGGTGGATCAGGCTGGGGTGTCTATTTGGGTATGACCGAAGGTTATCATGATCTTAAAATGCCGATAGGAATCAGCCGTTTCTGGGCGCCAAAATTTCTCTGGTTCTATCTCTGGTTTTTTGTGAGTACCGCGATATTTGCTACCTTCTGGTATTTTAAAGCGAAACATCCCTGGCAGCGCTGGTCCGTGTGGGGCTCGGCCTTTATCCTGTTCAATATCTGGTTTGGGGTGCAGGTTAATGTCGTCTTAAATGAATGGTATAGCCCGTTCTATGACCAGATCCAGAATATGCTCACGCAAGGGGGCGGAGATGTCAGTCTCTTATATCAAGGTGCATTGACCTTTATTTATATTGCCATGGTCTATGTCACCCTGGCGGTCTTTAACCTGTTCTTTGTCAGTCATTATGTATTCCGCTGGCGTACGGCAATGAATGACTACTATACGGCGCATTGGGAAAAATTACGTCATATTGAAGGGGCGTCACAGCGTATTCAGGAAGATACCATGCGCTTTGCCAAGACTACAGAACAGCTCAGTGTCTCACTCATTGAATCTCTGATGCTATTAATGGCATTCCTGCCAATTCTGTATGAGTTATCGAGTCATGTAAAAGTACTGCCGATTGTCGGTGAAATACCGCATGCATTAATGTGGGCGTCAATCGGATGGGCAGTTCTGGGTACCGTGATTTTAATGATTGTCGGGATGAAACTACCTGGGCTGGAATTCAATAATCAGAAAGTAGAAGCGGCTTATCGTAAAGAACTGGTTTATGGTGAAGATTATGCCGATCGTGCTCACCCGCTCACCTTGCAAGAACTGTTTAGCCGGGTCCGTAAGAATTATTTCCGCCTATATTTCCACTATGCCTATTTCAATATGGTCCGCATCTGGTATCTGCAATTGGATAATATTTACGGATTATTTATTTTGTTTCCAAGTATTGCCGCGGGTGCGATTACACTGGGTTTAATGATGCAGATCCTGAATGTTTTTGGTAAGGTTCGTGAATCGTTCCAGTACCTGATTTTATCTTGGCCTACAATTATTGAACTGCTCTCTATCTATAAACGTTTGAAAGCATTTGAATCCCATCTCGATTAATTTTTTCTTATATTCATCAACAATTTTAAAAGCCAGACCATGATAGGTCTGGCTTTTTATTGATTAATTTTTGCTCAAAATCCAATTGAAAATTACGATCTGGAGAGGTGCGAAAAAATTAGGATGAATGGCACTAAAACATCCCAATATTAGGGTATTCAAGCTATTTTTTCTTGTCTAGAATTTTAAAGGCCAGCCAGGGTGGTGTTTAATTTCCAATAATATGGCGTATAAAAACAATTAGTGTACGTAAAGGAAATTATTCAAATTATAATCTCATTCAGACAGCGATAGAGAGCATAATTGCCGTTATCTTCCATGATAATAATATCTCTAATTTTTGTTGAATGAGTAACCGGAGAACTGATCTGTTTCTTCGGTTTTTTTATATCTTTTTTTCTACTGCTCTATCTTCTAATTGGCGAATAATCCAGCGTATTTACTGGCTTGGAGAATGTTAATTCGATCAATTTATCCGGCTATAAGCTAGATGGATTAGGCATTTTATTCCTCATTTTTAGTGGTAGGTCTCGCTATATTTTTATATTTATCAATCTGTTGAGATTGTTGTTTTGGCACATTTGCTATATGTTATAGAGGCCTGGGGGAGATAAGCAGTGAAGCTAAAATTAATAATTCCAACAATATGTGTAGCAAGCCTGGCTGGATGTAACAGTATTCAGCAAATGAAATCAGATATGCAGCATCCTTATGTAAGTCCTCAAGAACTGATTGTTAAAAGAAACTTGAATCAGGCTGACGGTTCGGCAAAAGAATATGTTTATTCATGGGAAAAATCCAAGCAGCATCTGGAGCCACAATCCCTCTATCCACGAACCACCTTAAGCCAGTATTGTCATGAACGGGGCGGCAAGTTTTCTCTACTGTATAAGAGCCAATTGGCTTCAGTAAAAGATTCTGCCCAGAAGAACCGTTTAAGCAAAAACCGTTATGTCACTCAGGGTATTGGTGCCTATCAATGTACGATGCCCCAAGGGCAAAATTGGATTGTTTCTATTGAGCCGATTTCTGAACATCAGCCAGATAAGAATAATACTACGCGTGTAGTCCGGATCTTGAGCAAACTTCAAAGCCCAGCTGAAGCGCGTCATTTCTATCAGGGCCATAAGACTACGACTAAGTCTAATAAAATTGCCGAGAAGAATGCAGCCAAAACCTCAGTCAAAGATGAGAAAAAGGAATTAGATAAAAAAGAAGCTGATAAGAAAGAAATAAAAATACCTGCTGTTGAACCGACAGTGGTTGCTGTCCCTGCTGCTCGTACAACTAGTATCGAAACGCCACAACAGCAACAGATGAAATTGTATGTAGCTGCACGTCGTGATATCAATAGCGGCAAGAACCTGAACAATGCCTGCAATAATGCCCAGCGTGCCTATAACTATGGCAAATTACAGGGTACAGAAGGAACACGTGTCTATACTGAATCAGGTATGTTAGTGGCACGCTGTTTAAGCAGTATTCCAGTCTATGCTAACCGTATTCCAAATTCCAAGGTTCAGGCCAAACGAGTACTGCAGAATCTGGCCACCAACTATAACCATACTGGGGCAAAGAATCAGTTGAGACAGTTAAAATAAGTCTATTATTTTCACATTCAGTTTGACCATTTATTTGGCAAAGTAGATGCACATGAAAAGTCATCTACTTTATTTAGTGGGGATATTTAAAAAAGTATTTCTTAAGCATAGCAGAACTTAAAAATAATATTTTTCTTTTGAAGATCAATGATAAAAGATAAATAGTTATTCTGTTGATAGGAATAAAAATTAATTATTATTGGGTCGCAAATCGAACCTCATTTCAGAGTAAATTTCCCGCCACCATCTCAGATTTTCTCCTCTATCTCTCTTGTTAAATACAAGCTAATTCAACGGCATATTCTAGAAATTATTGGTATATCTTTTGCTTAAAAATTATCAGTTTTGTGCTTATGGACAGAGCAAGAAAAACTAATTGATTTTTAACATACACAATAATGAGATTTATCGCTTGAGAAAACATATTTTAAGTCATTTGATTCTTGTGGGTGCATTTCTACATTCACCTGTGAGTTATGCAGTGAGTACAACTTCATTAAAATCGGCAATTGATCTGAATGCGATTGATCGGACGGTTGATCCAAAGCAGGATTTTTATCAATTCGTGAATGGAAACTGGCTGAAAACCGCAAAGATTCCAGAAGATCAGGCATTGTCGGGTGCATTTGCTGAAGTGAGTATGAGATCAACCCAGCAGTTATTTGGCATTTTTAATGAGCTGGCCAAAAAACAGCATCCGCAAGGTAGCAATGAACAAAAGGTCGCGGATCTTTATGCCAGTTATATGGATACCGATCGGCTAGAACAGCTCGGACTTGAGGCATTGCAACAAGACCTGCAGCGGATTGAAAGTATCAAGACCAAAAAAGATCTGGCAGAATTTTTTGCCTATGCGGAAAAAATCAATCTGAATTTGCCATTCTCTACCCGTTTTTATCAGGACCGTAAAGCTTCTTCCAAGGCGATGATGTATGTAGGGCAAGGTGGTTTGGGAATGCCTGATCGTGATTTTTACCTGAGTGAGCAGCCTCGACAACAGGAAATTCGCAATACTTATCTGCTTTATATCGCCAATACCCTGAATTTTGCCGGTCAGCCTAAGCCGATTGAAGATGCTCGCACTATCCTGGCTTTGGAAAAGGCACTGGCAAAAATTAGCTGGTCCGCTGTGGAGCTGCGCAATGATGAGGTGAGAACCTATCTCGTTGAAACTAAAAATATTATTAACTATATGCCTTCTTTTGACTGGATGAATTATTTCTCAGAACTGGGCTTAAAAGGTGCAAGAAAAGAGGTTGCGATCTCGCAGATTAATTATTTGCGTCAGCTGGATCAGTTATGGAAGGTCGTTCCAATTGAAACCTGGCAAACCTATTTGAAATTCAACCTGATCAATAGTTATTCGCCATTTTTAACAGAAGTTTTTCAAAACCATCATTTTGAATTTTATGACAAAACACTAGAGGGTGTACAAGCACGTTCTCCACGGAATGAGTCTGCCTTGAAGCTAACTAACGGTATTTTAGGCAATGTGCTTGGCAAGCTCTATGTAGAAAAGCACTTTAATGAAAGCCAGCGCCCAGCGATGCTGGAAATGGTAGAAAACGTCCGTAAAGCCTTTCATCTGAAACTGGACCAAGCTGACTGGATGGGTTCGGACACTAAAAAACAAGTACGGCATAAGCTAGATAGCATCAATATCAAAATCGGCTATCCGAAAGCATGGCGGGATTATTCAGCCCTAGAGATTCGTAAGGATGATCTGATTGGGAATATCCAGCGGACCCGGCTATTCAATTACCAGCGTGAACTGGACAAGGTGGGAGAACCGATCGATCCAGAAGCCTGGCACATGTCGCCACAAACAGCCAATGCTTACTATAATGTCAAGCTGAATGAAATCGTATTACCTGCGGCCATCTGGCAGGCACCATTTTATTATGATGATAGTCATGATCCTGCAGTGAATTATGGTGCTATAGGGGCTGTTATCGCACATGAAATTAGCCATGGTTTTGACGATAGAGGAAGCCGCTTTGATGCCAAAGGCAAGGGTGAAGAAACCTGGAACGAGCACGACCGTAAAAAGTTCAACGAACGCACCAAAGCTTTAGTCGAGCAATATAAACAATACGAAGCTCTGCCAGGGCATAAGGTGAATGCGGAATTAAATAAAAGTGAAAATATCTCTGACAACCTGGGCTTAGGGATCGCTCATATGGCTTACAAGTTATCGCTCAAGGGTCAGCCAGCACCTGTCATTGATGGCTTTAGTGGAGATCAGCGTTTTTATATAGGCTGGGCACAAGTCTGGCGTAGCAAAAGTAATCCTGAATATTTGTTAAATAGCCTAAATATTGCCAGCCATGCACCAGGTCATGTACGTGGCAATGGCGCTGTCCGTAATCAGCAAAGTTTCTATGAAGCTTTTGAGATTAAAGAAGGGGACAAGATGTATTTATCACCTGAAAAACGAATCTCCATCTGGTAACAGGTTTTAAAAAACAGGTCTGTTTATCTGAAAAGAGACAGGCCTATTTTTTTATCTAAACGACCAGCAGGCAGAGCCAAGACCAGTTTAAAAATTGGCATATATGCTGCTTATAAAGATTTAAGTGTTTGATTATCAGGTCAACACGTATTGATAAATTCAACTGCGCAGTGAAGCGCGAGGATAGCAAGCTTTGAAAATTTTTCTAAAAACCGCATTGGTAAGTGCTTTATTAGCCGTTTCCTCTGCAAATTATGCTTCAGATCAAACCGCTATTGCAGCACTTGGCTCGGGGATTCATCTTCAACATTTTGATAAAAAAATCGCACCACAACAGGACTTCTATCAGCATGTAAATGGGCACTGGTTAGAGCATGAGGAAATCCCGGCTGATATGCCAAACTGGGGCGCATTCACGATTTTGCGTGAAAACTCGACCCAGCAATTACATGACATTGTAGAAGAGCTGGCGAAAACCAAATCGGATTATGGCAGCAATGAGCAGAAAGTGGGGAGCTTATATGCCAGCTTTATGGACACGGAAACTTTAAATGCAAAAGGTATCCAGCCGCTAAAAGCAGATATCGCCAAAATTGATGCCATGAAAAGCAAGAAAGATTTTACTTTGTTGCTTGCAGACTATGCAAAGAACCGTGTCAGTACACCTTTTGAATTTGGCGTGATTCCTGACTTGAAAAAGTCTGATCAAATGGCGGTGTTTTTGGGGCAAAGTGGTTTAGGTTTACCGGATCGTGACTACTATTTAAAAGACGATGAAAAACTGAAAAGTGCCCGTGAAACCTATGTTAAACATATTGCTAAACTGTTGATGCTATCAGGTGAAACAGAAGCAGAAGCGGCTGCACATGCACAATCTATCCTGAACTTAGAAACTGAAATTGCCAAAATTCAGTGGGATAATGTGCAGAACCGTAATCTCGAAAAAATGTATAACGTCTATACATTAAAAGATGTCAAAAGCCTGGTGCCAGAATTTGACTGGAAAACCTATTTTAAAGCGACGGGTTTAGACAAAAAAACCAAAACCGTGATTGTGGCGCAAAAAAGTTATTTTGAAGATTTAAACAAGATTTTAAGCAGCACCCCCCTCGATGTATGGCAAACCTATTTCAAATTCCATCTGATTGATGGTGCTGCACCTTACTTAAGCCAGGAATTTGCTGATGCCAACTTTGAAATGTACAGCAAAACCTTACGCGGCGTGACCGAGCAACGGGCACGCTGGAAACGTGGGGTTGATATGACTAATGCCGTACTCGGTGAAAGTCTGGCACAAGTCTATGTCGCAAAACATTTCCAGCCTGAACAGAAACAGCGTATGGAAAAACTGGTAGAAAACCTGTTGCTGGCATTTGAACATAATCTGGAAAAACTGGACTGGATGGGTGCAGAAACCAAAGCACAGGCACACCGTAAGCTGAAAAGCTTTAGAGTAAAAATTGGCTATCCAAATAAATGGCGTGACTATAGCAAGCTGGAAATTAAAGATGGCGACCTGATTGGTAATCTGCGTCGTACCAACAGTTTCAATTATGACATTGCGCTGGATAAACTGGGCAAACCGGTTGACCGTGAAGAATGGCATATGCTGCCGCAAACGGTAAATGCTTACTACAACCCGATGGGCAATGAAATTGTTTTCCCTGCTGCGATTTTACAGCCGCCATTCTTTGATATGAATGCCGATGATGCCGTGAACTATGGCGCAATCGGGGCAGTAATTGGGCATGAAATCAGTCATGGCTTTGATGACCAGGGCAGCCGCTTTGATGCAGACGGCAACATGAAAAACTGGTGGACCGAAGAAGACGATAAAAAATTCAAGGAAAAAACCAAAGCTCTGGTTGAGCAATACAATGCCTATGAAGCAATACCGGGCTATCACGTCAATGGTGAACTGACCTTAGGTGAAAATATTGCCGATAACTCAGGTCTGGCGATTGCCTATGAAGCTTATAAATTGTCACTAAATGGCAAGCCTGCTCCGGTGATTGATGGATATACCGGAGATCAGCGTTTCTATATTGGCTGGACGCAGGCATGGCGTGCCAAAGTTCGTCCGGAACTGGCATTACAGCTGTTAAAAACAGACCCGCATTCACCAGCAGCCATTCGTGGCCGTGCGACCTTACTTAACCAGAAACCTTTCTATGAAGCCTTTAGCGTCAAGCAAGAAGATAAACGGGTAAAAATCTGGTAAGTCTGATTTCCTCATTCGATTCCAAAAGTCCTGACTGATGTCGGGACTTTTTTTTATCTCTCAGGTTACAGAGTTCTACAGGTTTTCTAATCTTTTACATGCTACAAAGAAACTGCATTGTTCAAGCAGTTTGAACAGGTGAAAAAGGAAAGTAATATGGGATTCAAAGCTTTATCGGGTCTTCGGGCAGTCTTTATGACTACAGCATTGCTGGGTGCAACTCAAGTTGCGACAGCCGGCCCAACAGTTGATCAGCTCAGTGACTGTTTAATGAAATCCACGACAGCCACCGATAAAACCACAGTCTTGCAATGGACTTTTGTGGCATTGAGTAATCATCCCGATCTAAAAGCTTTTAGCAATGTAACTGCAACTCAAAAGGAAACGCTTGACAGAAATCTAGCGACGGTTTTACAGCGGATTCTGGTTGAGCAATGTCCAATCCAAACCAAAGCGGTGATTCAGGCTGAAGGGGTACAAGCAGTGGGCGAAAGTTTCCAGGAGCTTGGGCGGGTCACAGGTGAGGAAATACTGAAAAATCCCGAAATTAAAAGTCAGCTGAATGGTGTACTCAAATATATCGATATGAGCAAACTGGTTACAACTTTTTTGACCCCTGAGGTGTGGAATAAACTAGGCATCACCCGTTAATGGATTGCAGATACAAATAAAACTTAAACCGCAAAAATGTGGTTTAAGTTTTATAAAGCTTGCCTGGAAACAGGCGGTCTCGAATTTCATTCCAGTTGGTCGATAGCCAGCAAATAAATGAACCTAAGGTAACCATCATCGTACCGATCCAAAAGGTGTGGGATAGACTGGTATTCAGTACCCACATCGAAATGATAGACGAAAAGATCGGGCTAAAATATGATAACGCGACCAGCATCGCGATATTGCCCTGGTTAATCCCGATATTCCAGGCTGCATAACCCAAGCCAGTTACGACCGAAACCAGCAACATATACAGCATAATATTCAAGTCAATATTAAGAAGTTGTGGCAGTTGTTCGTGATCTAACAGCAGGGTCTTGCTCCAGAGAACCACACTTACCATCGCGAAAAAGAACACGATCGGGTTATGTCCTTGGCTGTATTTTTTGGTAAATACACAATACAGCGACCATAAACTCGCTCCAATAAATGCCAAGATGTAACTGGTCGGATTGGCTTGAATGTTATGAATGACAGTTGCTAAATGAATATCGCCGTTACCTGTCTGGATATAAAAAATACCTGCCAGACTAATACTAAGCCCCACCACCACCAAGCTATGAAATTTTAGTTCATGAAATAAAATCAGCATGGCGATGGTCATACTCGGCCACAAATAATTCACCAAACTAATTTCAATGGCTTGCTGTGCAGTTTGTGCGAGTGCTACGGCATAGGCAAAGCAGATTTCATATACCAGAAATAATGCAGCTGCACTCAGCAGATAAAACTTGGGTATGGTTTTGAGTTTGGGAACGCCAAAAACAGCCAGTAAGAGCAGGGTGCTTAAGCTATACATCATCAGTACAGCTAGATCAGGTCCAATACTAAAACTGATTTTTTTGAGTAATCCCACGATAGACGACCACTGTAAAATGGCACTTAAGCCAATCAGCGTAGCGAGATTTTTCGACATGATAAGGGCGGGATGGGAGAATGTGCAGATTGTATTCCTGTTGAGTGATTTTCAATATGGGATAGACACAATTTTATGATCAAATTCAAAAAAATCGTTAACAACCGCTTTATGATTTGAATATCCCGATCATGAGTTTAATGATCCAGAAAATGGGTGTGAAAATTAGCTCGATACCATCGGCAAGGTTGGCAAGTTTGCTTTCTCTGGCTGTGTGCCTCCGTGGTTTGATGGGTTTGCGTCGTCTTGACTGATATGCGCCAATGATGAACACAAGAATGATCAGGATAATGCTGAGTAAGATAATGTGATTTGACATGTTTTTATTTTTCTTCGGTTTGTTTTTGATTTTATAGCATGAATTTAACCTTTCTCTAAGCCTCTCTAGTGCTTCATTTTAGAAATACCTCTCCCTAACCCTCTCCTAAAAGGAGAGGGAACTTCCAATATTAAATTTATAGCGGCTTTTAATTAGGAATGATTTCTCCCTCTCTCTATGGGATGAGAAGCACTGCTTCGCAAGGGGGTGAGGGAGAATTACAAAAAATCAGGATAAAACTTCTCAAACTCCGGATTTATAGCTTCACCCCGCAACAAATAACCTTTCGGTTGAATATAGCTATAAATTTCCCGTGCAGGCTGTTCATGCCAGCCAATATTAAAAGCACAAAGTTTTGGGAAAAATTGCAGATGGCTATAGTTCAGATTGTTATGAATCCAATAGGCAAGTTGTTGCCAGTTGGATTGGTCTTTTTCATACAGTTCTAGAAATGAAGGAATGACTATACACGCTGTTGCGCCGTAACCTTTTTCGTCGGGATAGTCCCAAATATGGCTGGCAAAGTTTTTTTCATTGCTAGCACAGTTATGTCCTTTTTCGTTGCCAAGTTGATTCACTTGTGGCGAACGATAAGCGGATCGAATGGCGATGCGTCCAAATTTTTCTTGGAGTGGTTCGAGTAGTTGTTGGCAGAGTTCTTTGCCTGTGCGAATGGCAATGTCAGGATGGTCTGGAAAGTTAGGGATACCGTACCAGTTAGCGATTTCGCTATAGAGAAAGTCACGCATAAAGAAAGACTTTGATAGTTGAATGCGTCCTAAGTCTTCGAGTTTGACGATAGAGGATGTTTTTTTAATGGTCATATTGTTTTGGGTGTGAAGTGTTTAGATTGATTGTATTGATAAAATCCCCCTTTGAAAAAGGGGGATTTAGGGGGATTAATTTCATAAATATAAATCCTCTCCCTAGCCCTCTCCTTTAAGAAAGGAGAGGGAACTACGCGTATCAAAATAATTACATGACACTCCCTCTTCTTGTGAGAGAAGATTAAGAAGAGGGGAAATTACCAACAGATAGTTAAATAAAATCAGTGTAAAACGTCCCAAACTTACGATTCAATTCGTCATTCTTTACTTATAAGAACTGAGAGTAAATTTAACTTCAGAATTTGATTATGAGTTAAAACTAGTATTTTTGATTAAGATAAGCAATTTTTATATAGGCTAGACCGATTGCTACTATTTAAAATTGCTGTTTATTTTTTTTAGATTTATAGGTTAATTTATCTGTATGAATTAATTTAGTAAATTTGGAAAACAATGAGCAGAAAGCTTTTAATTTTTGGTAATGGTCTAGGAATGGCCATTGATGCAAACCATTATTCTTTAACAAATGCATTAAATACTGTGTGGCATGATGA
Organism: Acinetobacter sp. GFQ9D191M; assembly: GCF_011174875.1. NCBI lineage: Bacteria > Pseudomonadati > Pseudomonadota > Gammaproteobacteria > Moraxellales > Moraxellaceae > Acinetobacter > Acinetobacter sp. GFQ9D191M. Next base: position 914 of record NZ_JAALGV010000035.1, on the reverse strand, counting down.
TTCTTTATGGAATGACACAGTACATCGTGAACTTATTCAAAATTGTATCCCAACAGGTCAAGCTCCACAGACAGAAGAAGAGTTAGATAAACTATATTTAGTCTCGACATCTTGTGATTATTTAAATGATTATCCAAACACTGCAAATGGAGAGCATTGGTTATCAAACTATGGTCAGGAGTTTACTCAGGCGACTCAGGAATATATTCATACAGTAGCATCACATTTATTTGCTTCTACACATGCGTTGCCAACCGCTTTTAAAACGGCTTTAATAAATTTTGTACGTAATACCAAATCTCATGTCGCTACTCTTAACTATGATAAATTAATTTATCAGGAATTCATTCAAGCGGGTATCTGTAATGGCTTCTATGGGCAGTTAGTTGATGGTTTTACAGATGGAAATGGTTTTAATAGTTCTAACTTAGTTCGTATGTATGATAATAATTTTGGGTACTATATGCACTTACATGGTTGTCCATTATTTGAAGATGTTGGTAATGTGACTCGGAAACGTCGCATCCCTCAGATTTCTTCAATTAATTCATTTCCGAGTAAGCATATTGTATTAACACATATTCCTCATAAGCCTAGCGTTATTGCAGCTTCTAACGTTTTAGCAATATATTGGAGATATCTAGTTTTATCTATACACGAAGCTGAAGAGATTATCCTATTTGGATATTCAGGTTTGGATACACATTTAAATGAACTTCTTAAGCTACATGCTAGTACTAAAGCTAAAAAAGTAATCGAATGGGATGGTGGTGGACAAACAGATCAACAACGTCAACAGTTTTGGGATGGTGAGTTAGGTTCTAATGTAAATTTACAGAGAATGCCTGATATTACTCAATTTACAGCATGGTAATAAAAAAACCCGCTCTAAGGCGTAATGCCAGTCAGTTAAG